>JAJTHD010000192.1 GCA_021297925.1 Lysobacteraceae bacterium | reverse complement strand
GCCGCGCCTTTACTCATTTCGCCGGCGGCGGCCATCAAGCGCTGTCCCAGATCTGTCCCAGATTTGTCCCAGAGGGAAATGGCGCGCCTGGAGGGATTCGAACCCCCGACCAATGGCTTCGGAAGCCACTACTCTATCCGGCTGAGCTACAGGCGCGTTTTACAAGGACTTTTCCGCTCCGGCCTCCACCTTGTGAGTGAAGTCCGTTGTGCCACTCGACCCGTCTCCGGTAGCCCCTGAGTAGAGGCTTCGGAAGCCGCTACTCTATCCGGCTGAGCTACAGGCGCGTGCCGCACGGACCTCTCCGGTCCGGCCGCGCAGTGTACCCGTTCAACGCGCCCCGGGCGATCCGCCGCCCGACGCGCACGGGTCGGGCCCGTACGGGGCAGTCGATGGGGTTGCGCCTTCCCCGGGCTTCAGCGTGACCGGGCCAAGGCCCAGGCCACGAAGTCCGCGGACGGCAGCGGCGGGCCCCACGCGTGTCCTTGGCCCACATCGCAACCGAGCGCCGCGAAGCGGCGGGCCGTCTCCGGGTCCTCGATGCCCTCGGCCACGGTCCGGATCCCGAGGCTGCGCGCCAGCTGGACGATGGCGCGGACGATGGCCTCGCCCTGGGGACCGCGGGTTGCGCCGCGCACGAAGCTCTGGTCGATCTTCAATGACTGCACGGCGAAGCGCTGCAGGTACCCGAGGTTGGAATACCCGGTGCCGAAATCATCGATCGAGAGGCCGACGCCGAGGGCGCGCAGGCGGATGAGCTGGTCGCGCAGGGGGGATGCATCGCCGAGGAGGCTGGACTCGGTCAGTTCGAGCTGCAGGCGCGCGGGTGGCAGGGTGCTGTCGGCGAGGGCCTTCGCCACGCGGGCGTCGAGGTCGCCGACACCGAGCTGGACCGGGGAAACATTGACCGACACGACCATCGGCGCCAATCCGCGGGCGTCCCAGCGTCGCGCCTGCAGGCAGGCCTCCCGGATGGCCCAGACGCCGATGGCGTGGATCAGGCCGCCGCGCTCGGCCAAGGGGATGAAGGCCGATGGTGGCACGAGCCCCCGCTCGCGATGGCGCCAGCGGATCAGGGCCTCGACGCCCACCAGCGCGTCGTCGGCGAGCCGCACCAAGGGCTGGTAGTGCAGCTCCAGTTCGCCTCGATCGGCGGCGCCGCGCAGCTCGGAGACCAGCCGCAGGTGCTCGCCGACGTCGATGTCGACCTCGGGATCGGCGAAGCGGAAACCGTTGCGGCCGTCGGCCTTGGCGCGAGCGAGCGCCGCCTCCGCGCGGTTCAACAGCGATTCGAAGCTGTTGCCGTCGCGGGGATACTGCGCGATGCCGATCGAACTGCCGCAGGCGATGGCCAGGCCGGCGCGTTCGAAGGGCTCGGCAAGGCCGTCGAGAAGGCGCTGCGCGAGCACGCCGAGCGCGTCCGGATCGCCGGCCTCGGTCGCGAGCACCACGAACTCGTCGCCGCCGAGGCGGCCGAGCGTGTCCGTGTCGGCAACCACGAGCCGGAGCCGCTCGGCCATCCGCTGCAGCACGGCGTCGCCCACGGCATGGCCGAGGGAGTCGTTGACGCGGCGGAAGTCGTCGAGGTCGATGACCACCAGGGCCAAAGGGCGGCCCTCGCGTCGCGCCCGCGCCTCCGCCTGCACGAAGCGGTCCTGCACCAGCAGGCGGTTCGGCAGGCCGGTCAGGGCATCGTGCTGGACGAGGAAGGCGAGGCGGGCGGCATGGTCCTTCGCGCGGCTGCCTTCGGCCTCGGCGCGGTGCACGGCGGCCTGCAGGTCGAGCGCGAGCGTGCGCACGCACACCGCCAGCACGGCGAGCAGCAGCACGCGGTCGAAGAAGCTCCATCCGCCGGTGGGCAGGGGGGTGAAGTCCATCCATCCCTTCGTTTCCGCCAGCGTCAGGAGGCCCAGCGACGCGGCCATCGTCGCGCCGAGCGCGAGCAGGGGCCTCGGGCTCGTCGTCAGCGCGGCGAGGACGAGGACCAGGGGATAGGCCAGGACGAAGAGGTCGCGCACCCCGCCGCGGAGCCAGAGGATGGCGGTGGCGAGCAGGGTGACGCTCCAGAGCACGATCATCAGGGCGCTGCGCTCATGCCCTCGATCCAGCCGCCACCAGGCGGCGGAGAGCGCCGCCATGCCGGCGACGAGGCTGCCGAACACCGGCCATTGGAGGAAACGCGTGCTCGCCAGCGTGAACGTCGCCAGCATGGCCAACAGCAGCATGATCAGCTGCCGCAACCGGCGCGCGTGCAGGGTGCGCATCGCATCGGCGTGGACCGGCCCGTTCGGCATGGCGTCAGCGCCGCGGGCGGAAGACCGCGGCGTTCCCGCGCCCGGAGGCGTTGCTCTGGCTCATCGCGGCGTCCTCGGACGGGTTTCCTGCCGCTCAGGGTGAGGCCGCCGGCCGTCGCCATGCAAGCCCGCCGGAACGCGACGGCGGCCCGCGTCAGGCGGGCGCGACCCTCGGGAACTCGAGCCGCACGCAGGTCCCGCGTCCGGGCGCGCTCATCATCGAGACGTCGCCGCCGAGGGTCCGGTTCACCAGTCCGCGCACGATGCCAAGGCCAAGGCCCGTGCCGCCCAGCGAACGCGCCGTGGTGAAGAAGGGCTCGAAGGCGCGCTCGCGCACCGCCTCGTCCATGCCGATCCCGTCGTCGGCGATGTCGATCCGCGCGCGGTCGCCAAGGGGACGGATGACGACCCTCACCGTCGCGCCGGGGGGCGGGGTCGGGCCATAGCCGTGGGTGCAGGCGTTGACCACGAGGTTGGTGACGATCTGGCCGATCGCACCGGGGTAGCTGTCGCAGGCCAACGATGCCGCGGCATCCAGCTGGACCTGCACGCGGCAGCGGCGGAGCAGCGGCTGCAGGGTCGCGAGCACGTCGGCGACCACCTTGCCGAGCTCGAACGGCGACCGGGCGTCATGGGTCCGGTCGGCGGAGGTCCGCTTGAAGCTTTCGATCAGGCCCGCGGCGCGTTCGGCGTTGCGCTCGGCCATCGCGAGGCTTTCCTCGAGCTCGGACAGCGCCGACTCGAACGCGGTGCGGGTGAGCTCGCCGCGGTCGCGGGCGTGGCGAAGCCCCTGCAACACGCCGCGCGCATGGCTGGAGGCGGTCACGATGACGCCCACGGGGGTGTTGATCTCGTGGGCGATGCCGGCGACCAGTTCCCCCAGGGCCGCGAAGCGCTCCCGCTGCACGAGGTGCTGGCGCGCCTCGTCGAGGCGGTCCAGGGCTTCCTGCAGGTCGGCCGTGCGCGCCTGCACCCGCGACTCGAGGTCCTGGTTCAGGCGTTCGAGGCGGTCGCGGTAGTCCTTGCGTTCCGCGGCCGTGAGCGCCCGCCCCTGCAGGTCGCAGAGGCTGGCGGCGAAGAGGACCTCGCTCTGCCGCCAGTGGCGCGGCCCGCCGCGGTGCTCGGCGCAGAGGATCCCCACGAGCCGGCCATGCTGCCGCACCGGCGCATCGAGCATCGCGCCGATGCCCAGCACGTCGAGGTAGCCGTGGGCGAACTCGGACGCATCCGGATGCCGCGGCGCATCGTCGGCCGTGATCGTCCGCTCGCGCTGCAGGGCCTCGAAGTACCGGGGAAAGTCCGAGGCCGCGAGGCGCAAGGCGGGAGTGCGGCGATGCCCGCCTTCCCGGGCGTCGTACAGGTGGACGCAGCGCATCGACCGGGCATCGGCGTCGAGCTCCCAGAGGCTCGCGCGGTCGACGGCCAGCCCCTCCGCCGCCGCGGCGCAGATCGCTTCGGCGGCCGCGGAGGCGTCGCCGTCGTCGATGATCGACGATTGGCTCAGGGCGAGCAGCAACCGTTCCCTGCGGCGGATCATGGCGGGGTTCCGGGGCTCCGGCGGTGCACGTCCACGAGCAAGGGCAGGTGGGCGAGCGCGAGCGCAGCGAGCGCGGGATCGTAGGCGCGCCCGGCCTCGGCCTCGATCGACACGCGGATGGCCGCGGCGTCCGCCGCCGGCGAGCCGTCGACGGGCGCCAGCTGCATGTCGAGGGCGTTCGCCAATGCGAGCAGCCGGCTTTCCAGCGCGATCGCCTCGCCGGCGAGGCCGTCGGGGTAGCCCGTGCCGTCCCAGCGTTCGTGGTGCTCGCGCGCAAGCCGCGCCGCGAGCTGGCCCTCCGGCGACGCGAGGACGGCCAGCAGGTGGGCGCCGCCCGCGGCGTGGTCGCGCACGCGACGGTGGGTCTGGTCGTCGATGCGCCGCCCCGCGCTGATCGTCCCATCGCGGCCCTCGGGCAGGGCGACGAGGCCGAGATCGTGCAGCAGCGCCGCGTGCTGCAGCGTCACGACGCGGGTGGCCGGCAGGCCGGCGAGCGCGCCCAGAGCCTTCAGGAGCGCCGCGACGCCGTCCGCATGCCCGGCATGGCCGGACACCTGCTGCTCGGCGACCTCGGCGAGCAGGGCCGCGAGCGCGTGGTAGTCGGACTCCATGCGATCGAGATCGCGGTAGGCGCGGATCGCGCTGGTCGCGACCGAGCGCAGCTTCTGCGCCGAAAGCTCGGTCTTCTCGCGGTAGTCGTTGACCTCGTAGTCGCGGACGATGCGCTCCTCGGGCAGGTGGCCCGGCTGGCCGGTTCGCACGACAAGGCGCACCTTGTGGTTGCCCTGCGCGCCGCGCACGGCGTCGACGACCTTCAGGCCGGCCGACGGCTCTTCCATGACCATGTCGACGAAGCCGAGCGCGATGTCGGGATGGGCCTCGAAGAGCGCGATGCCCTCGGCGGCGCTCGCGGCCTCCAGCAACTGCAGCGGCCGGCCGTCCACCTTCAGCAGCGCCAGTGCGAGGCGCGTGATCGCACGCACCGACTCGTCGTCGTCGATGACCGCGACCTTCCAGGGCGGCGGGGCCTCGGCCTCCGGCGCCGGATCGGGTCCTTCGTTGGCGAAGAGCAGCTCGTCGTGCATCGCATCCCCCTGTGGTCGACGGGAGGATGCCACGACGGCCGGGACGCGGGCATGGGGGACGGGCCGACGCCCGTGGATCAGGCCGCCCGGCCGCCGCGCTTCAAATGCACCAGCAGCAGGGAGATCGCCGCCGGGGTGATGCCCGGGATGCGCTGGGCCTGGCCGATGGTCTCGGGGCGCACGGCGCTGAGCTTGGCGACCACCTCGGCCGAGAGCCCGCTGATGCCGCGGTACTCGAAACCGGCGGGGATGGCCGTGGTTTCGTGGCGGCGCTGGCGCTCGATGTCCTCGCGCTGGCGGTCGAGGTAACCCGCGTACTTCGCGCTGATCTGCACCTGCTCGGCGACTTTCGCGTCCACCACGCCGGGGCCCAGGCCCTCGACGGCCACCAGCGCGGCGTAGTCGAGCTCGGGGCGCTTGAGCAGGTCGAGGGCGTGGGTCTCGCGGGAGATCGGCTGGCCGGTGGCGGCCTCGAAGGCGCGGCCCAGCGCATTGTTCGGCGCCGCCCAGATTCCCCGGAGGCGCGCGGTTTCGGTCTCGATGGCCTCGCGCTTGGTTTCGAAGGCCGCCCAGCGCACGCCGTCGACCAGACCGAAGTCGCGGCCGGTGGGCGTGAGGCGCAGGTCGGCGTTGTCCTCGCGCAGCTGCAGCCGGTACTCGGCGCGCGAGGTGAACATGCGGTAGGGCTCGGTGGTGCCGTGGGTGATCAGGTCGTCGACCAGCACACCGAGGTAGGCCTCGTCGCGGCGCGGCGTCCACGCGTCCTTCTGCTGCACGAAACGCGCGGCGTTCAAGCCGGCCAGCAGGCCCTGTGCCGCGGCCTCCTCGTAGCCGGTGGTGCCGTTGATCTGCCCGGCGAAGAACAGGCCTCGGATCGCCTTGGTCTCCAGCGAGGCCTTCAAGCCGCGCGGATCGAAGAAGTCGTACTCGATGGCGTAACCCGGCCGGGTGATGTGCGCGTTCTCGAAGCCCTTGATCGAGCGGACGAGTGCGAGCTGCACGTCGAAGGGCAGCGAGGTGCTGATGCCGTTCGGGTAGATCTCGAAGGTGTCGAGGCCTTCCGGCTCGATGAAGACCTGGTGCGAGGTCTTGTCGGCGAAACGCGTGACCTTGTCCTCGATGCTGGGGCAGTAGCGCGGCCCCACGCCTTCGATGACACCGGTGTACATCGGCGAGCGGTCGAGACCGCCGCGAATGGCCTCGTGCGTGGCCTCGTTGGTGTGGGTGATCCAGCAGCTCACTTGCCGCGGGTGCACCGAAGGGTCGTTGTCGAAGCTGAAGGTCGGGATCGGCGAATCGCCCGGCTGCTCTTCCAGCCCGGTGAAATCGATGCTGCGCGCGTCGATGCGCGGCGGCGTGCCGGTCTTGAGCCGCCCGACGCCCAGCGCGGCCTCGCGCAGGCGCATCGCCAAGGCGCTGGACGGCGGATCGCCGGCGCGGCCACCGGCGTAGTTCGCGAGGCCGATGTGGATCTGCCCGGCTAGGAAGGTGCCGGCCGTCAGCACGATGGCCGGCGCATGGAACTCGAGACCCATCTGCGTGCGCACGCCGGTGACGGCCTCGCCGGCGAACAGCAGGTCGTCGACCGCCTGCTGGAACACCGACAGGTTCGGCTGCGTTTCCACCATCCGGCGGATCGCGGCCTTGTAGAGCACGCGGTCGGCCTGCGCGCGGGTGGCGCGCACCGCGGGGCCCTTCGAGGCGTTGAGCGTGCGCCACTGGATGCCGGCGCGGTCGGCCGCGTGGGCCATCGCGCCGCCCAGCGCGTCGATCTCCTTGACCAGGTGCCCCTTGCCGATGCCGCCGATGGCCGGGTTGCAGCTCATCTGGCCGATCGTCTCGATGTTGTGCGTCAGCAGCAGCGTGCGCGCGCCGCTGCGGGCGGCCGCCAGCGCGGCTTCGGTTCCGGCGTGGCCGCCGCCGACGACGATCACATCGAAGGCGTGGAAAGGCGTGCTCATGGCGCGCATTTTGCCGCGCCTCGGCTGAACGTGCCGCCGGATCGGGGCCGGACCCCGCGACGGTCCGGCAGGAGCCGGGCCCTCACGACGGCCCGGCGGGAGGTCACATCCGGAAATCGAAGGTGCGGGTGACGGTCACGGGCTCACCCGGCGGCTCAAAGCGCCAACCGCTGACGGTCTGGCGAACCGTCTCCTCGAACACGCCCCGCGGACGCGAGCGGAGTACGTTCACCGACGTGACGCGGCCATCGGCACCGATCGTGAATTCGACGACCACCTGACCCGCGGCGCGGCTGCGGGCCGCTTCGCGGGGATAGGGGGGCTGCGGCGTGCTGATCGGGCGCGGGGCCCCGCCGGTGCGGGCGGGAGCCGGGGCGGCCGG
>JAJTHD010000306.1 GCA_021297925.1 Lysobacteraceae bacterium | reverse complement strand
GTGGCGGTGCCCAGTGACAGCAACAAAGCGAGGGCTAGGGTGGTGGCCTTCATAGAGGGAACGGTATGGTGTGAGGGCAGTGTGCGCAGCAGTGCTGCTAGCACGAAAGTACAGATGTGCTGTCAAAAAGCAAAATGCTCACGGCCTAGATGCTAAAGCCAATGCGTTGCAAACCTATGCTACTTAAGGATGATATCTACCTCTATGCGGTTATTGCGGGCGCGGCCGGCGGGGGTGTCGTTGCTGTCCAGCGGTTCGGTGCTGCCTTTGCCGGCATAGCGCAGGCGGCTTGCGTCTATCCCTTTGTTCAGCACCAGGTAGAGCACCACCTTCATGGCACGTTCCTGGCTCAGTTGCTGCAAGGCCTCGGTTTCACCTTGGTTGTCGGTGTGGCCGGTGATGAGCACCTGCATGCCAGGGTTGGACACCAGTAGCCAGAAAAGCTTGTCCAGGTCGGTGGCAGCGTGTTTGCTGAAGCGCGAGGTGCCGGGTTCAAACTCCAGGGAGTCTAGCACAATGCGGTCACCATGGCGCAGGCGCACCACCTCGGCCTCCGGGTCGACCGGCGGTGCCTCCTCCGGGGCGACGTCGGCCGGCGCCTCCGCCGGGGTGATGCCGTAGGTGGCGAGGAACTTGCGCAGCTCGCCCTCCGGCAGCGCGCCGGGGAAGCCGTCGACGATCTGGCCGCCCTTGACCAGCATCACCGTGGGCACGGAGCGGATCTGGAAGTAGCCCGCGAGCTGCTGTTCCTTGTCCACGTCGACCTTCGCGAGGCGGAACGCGCCGTGGAACTCGGCGGCCAGTTTCTCGAGGATCGGCGTCAGCGTCTTGCACGGGCCGCACCAGGTCGCCCAGAAGTCGACCAGTACCGGCACCTCGCGGGAGGCGAGCAGCACCTCCTGTTCGAAAGCGGCGAGGGTGGCATCGAAGACATGCGGCGAGGCCGGGGCGGCGGCGTCGGTCTTGGGCGTCAGGGCGTCGAGGCGGATCACGGTCGGGGCTCGCGGGGTTCGGGACGGACGATGCCCGCCCGGATGGGGGCGGGCCGGCGGCTTTGCAAGCCGCGCCTCAGGCGCCCGGGGCCTTGATGACGGCGCCGTCCTTCATGACGAAGTCCACGCGGCGGGTCAGCGCGATGTCTTCCAGCGGATTGCCCGGCACGGCGACGACGTCGGCGCGGAAGCCCGGCGCGATCTGCCCGAGGTCGGCCTGGCCGAGCACCTTGGCGGCGTTGACCGTCGCGGTCTGCAGCGCCTCGTTGGCCGGCATGCCGGCCTCGACCATGAACTCGAACTCGCGGGCGTTGTCGCCGTGGGGGCTCACCCCGGCGTCGGTACCGAAGGCGATCGGCACGCCGGCCGCGTAGGCCTTGCGGAAGGTGTCCATGATCTGACGCCCAACCGCGCGCGCCTTGGGTCGGACGATCTCGGGGTAATAGCCGGGTACCTCGGCCTTCTCGCCGACGAAGCGGCCGGCCGACAGGGTCGGCACCCACCAGGTGCCCTTCTCCTTCATCAGGCGCATGGTCCGCTCGCTCATGAAGGTGCCGTGCTCGATGCTGACCACGCCGCCTTCGATCGCGCGGCGCATGCCCTCGTCGCCGTGGGCGTGCGCGGCCACGGTGTAGCCGTAGTCCTTGGCTGTCTCGACGATCGCGCGGATCTCCTCGATGGTGAACTGCGGCGCATCGGCGCTGCGGGCGTAGCTCAGCACGCCGCCGGTGGCGGTGATCTTGATGGTGTCCGAGCCGTCCTTGTAGCGCTGGCGGACGGCCTGGCGGGCGGCATCGACCCCGTTGATGACGCCTTCGGTCGGGCCCGGTGGGCCGACCAGGGTGGACAGCCGATTGTTGAGCCCGTTGGTGGGGTCGGCGTGGCCGCCGGTCGATGCGATGGACTTCCCGGCCGCGAAGATCCGCGGGCCCGGGATGATCCCGGCGTTGATGGCGTCGCGGAGGTGCGGGCTGATCTCGCCGCCGAGGTCGCGCACCGTGGTGAAGCCGGCTTCGACCGTGCGCCGCGTGTATTGGGTGGCGCGCAGCGCGAAATCGACGTCGTCGAGGCGGAAGCCCTCGGAGTAGCTGTTGGGGTTGGACTCCTGACCGACGTGCACGTGCAGGTCGATCCAGCCGGGCGAGCAGGTGTGGCCGGACAGGTCCACCACGGTGGCGCCGGGGACGCCGGCCTTTCCAGGCATCACGGCCTTCACCCGGTCGCCGTCGATGACGACGGTGCTGGGGCCGACGAGACGTCCCGCGGCCGCGTCGAACAGATTCCCGCAGTGGAGGGCGGTGGGCGCGGCGAGCGCGAGCGGGCTGGCCAGCAGCAGCGTGGATGCGGCCAGGCCGCGGGTGGTGCGCGATGTCATCGTGGTGGTCTCCTCCCCTGGGTGCGACCGACTCTAGCCCCGACCCCGGGCCGGGGCCAGTGAGCCCGTGCCCCGGGGCCGGCCCGGTCCCGCATGCGCTACCCTTGGCGGCTTGACTTCCGACCGGCGGGGCCACGAGGCGCCCGCCCTGACACCGCCCATGCACGCCGAATCCCACGCACCGAACGACACCGCCGAGACCGGCGGCTTCCAGCCCAAGGCCATCGAGGCCGCCGCCCAGCAGTGCTGGGACCGCGCGAAGGCCTTCGAGGTCGTCGAAGACCCGTCGAAGCCGAAGTACTACGCGCTGTGCATGCTGCCGTACCCCTCGGGCGCGCTGCACATGGGCCATGTGCGCAACTACACGATCGGCGACGTGATCAGCCGCTTCAAGCGCATGCAGGGCTTCAACGTGCTGCAGCCGATGGGCTGGGACGCCTTCGGCCTGCCGGCCGAGAACGCCGCGATCAAGAACAACACCGCGCCGGCGAAGTGGACTTACGAGAACATCGGGAAGATGCGCAACCAGCTGAAGTCGCTGGGCTATGCCTACGACTGGTCGCGCGAGGTCACCACCTGCACCCCCGAGTACTACCGCTGGGAGCAGCAGTTCTTCACCCGCCTGTACGCCAAGGGCCTCGTCTACCGCAAGAACAGCGTCGTGAACTGGGACCCGGTCGACCAGACCGTGCTCGCGAACGAGCAGGTGGTCGATGGCCGCGGCTGGCGCTCGGGCGCGCTGGTGGAGAAGCGCGAGATCCCGCAGTGGTTCCTGAAGATCACCGACTACGCGCAGGAGCTGCTGGACGGCCTCGATGCGCTGCCGGCCTGGCCGGAATCGGTCAAGACCATGCAGCGCAACTGGATCGGTCGCTCGGAAGGCTTGGAGATCAGCTTCGCGGTTGAAGGCGAGCGTGATCCGATGGTGGTGTTCACCACCCGCCCAGACACGCTGATGGGCGTGACCTACGTGGCCGTCGCCGCCGAGCATGCGCTGGCGGCGAAAGCGGCGGCGATGAACCCCGAGGTCGCGGCCTTCGTGGCCGGTTGCAAGCAGGGCGGCGTGTCCGAGGCCGAGCTGGAGACGCAGGAGAAGCGCGGCATCGCCACCGGCCTGTTCGCCATCCACCCGATCAGCGGCGCGAAAGTGCCGGTGTGGATCGCCAACTTCGTGCTGATGGGTTACGGCACCGGTGCCGTCATGGCCGTGCCCGGCCACGACGAGCGCGACTTCGAATTCGCCACCAAGTACGGCCTGCCGATCACGCAGGTCATCGCGGTGGATGGCGAAAGCTACGACGCAACGCGTTGGCAGGACTGGTACGGCGACAAGACCGCCGCGTCGCTGCGCACGGTGAATTCCGGCGCGATGGACGGCTTGGGCTACAAGGCCGCCTTCGACAAGGCCGCCGCGCTGCTGGGCGACAAGGCCACCCGCCGCGTGAACTACCGCCTGCGCGACTGGGGCGTTTCCCGCCAGCGCTACTGGGGCTGCCCGATCCCGATGCTCTACGACGCCGAGGGCAACGCCCACGCGGTGCCGGAAGAGCAGCTGCCGGTCGTGCTGCCGGAAGACGTGCGCTTCGAGGGCGTCGCCTCGCCGATCAAGTCGAACCCGGCGTGGCGCCAGCACACCGATGCGAACGGCCAGCGCTTCGAGCGCGAGACCGACACTTTCGACACCTTCATGGAGTCGAGCTGGTACTACGCGCGCTACTGCTGCCCGGGCGCCACCGACATGCTGGACGACCGCGTCAAGTACTGGCTGCCGGTCGATGAGTACATCGGCGGCATCGAGCACGCCGTGATGCACCTGATGTACTTCCGCTTCTTCCACAAGCTGCTGCGCGATGCGGGCTACGTGGACAGCGACGAGCCGGCGACGAATCTCCTTTGCCAAGGCATGGTGATCGCCGAGACCTTCTATCGCG
>JAJTHD010000105.1 GCA_021297925.1 Lysobacteraceae bacterium | reverse complement strand
GCGGTCTTGCCGTCGGCGGTGGGCGGCAGGCGCATCGACAGCTTCACCGCGGTGAAGGGGCGCAGCACGTTGCCGGCGTTCGACAGCGAGGGCCAGCCCTCCTGGCCGGTGACCGACAGCGCCGGTCGCCAGGTGCGGTTGAGCACCAGCTCGGCGAGGTCGTCGAGCGCGGGCTGCATGCCCTTCACGAACGGGAACTTGCTGTACACCTCGTCGCCCAGCACGGCGGCGGCCTTCTTCGCCTGCTCGATGCGCTCGGGCGGGATGGCGACGTGCAGCGCGTCCAGCGTGACGCGACCGGTCTCGATGTCCTCGATGCGGGCCAGCAGCTGGCGCAGCACGCGGAAGCTCGATGGCACGACGCCGCTGGCGTCGCCCGAGTGCACCCCTTCCTCCAGCACGTCGACGCGCAGGTTGCCGCCGGCGAGGCCGCGCAGCGAGGTGGTGCACCACAGCTGGTCGTAGTTGCCGCAGCCGGAGTCGAGGCAGACGACCAGCGAAGGCTTGCCGATGCGCGCGGCGAGGTGGTCGACGTAGAAGGGCAGGTCGTAGCTGCCGGATTCCTCGCAGGCTTCGATCAGGATCACTGCGCGGCAGTGCGGCTTGCCCTGATCCTGCAAGGCCTGGATCGCGGCCAGCGAACCGAACAGCGCGTAGCCGTCGTCGGCGCCGCCGCGGCCGTAGAGCTTGTCGCCCTTGATCACCGGCACCCAGGGGCCGAGGTCCGGGTCCCAGCCGGTCATTTCCGGCTGCTTGTCGAGGTGGCCGTAGAGCAGCACCGTGTCGCCGTCCGCGCCGCCGCCGTCGGTGCCCGGGACCTCGATGAAGATCAGCGGCGTGCGGCCTTCCAGGCGCACGATCTCGACCGTCATGCCCTTCACCGGCTGCCGCTTCGCCCAGTGGGCGAGCAACTGCGTGGCGTCTTCCATGTAGCCGTGCTTCACCCAGTCGGCGTCGAACATCGGCGACTTGTTGGGGATGCGGATGTACTCGACGAGGCGCGGGACGATGTCGTCGTCCCACATCTGGCCAACGAAAGACTGGGTGCGGGCGTGGTCCATGGCGGGTCCTCGGGAATCGGCGGGGCTGCCGGATTGTCGGCGGCGCGGATGGAAACGGATTGTAGGCCCGGGGCGCAGGACCGGCGGGCCGGAAAGGAGGGGGGGTAGGAATTTTCCTACCTCCGACCGCAGCGCTTTCCTAGTCCCCGGCACAGGAGGCGTCGATAACCTGCGTCCATCGGATCGACGAGGCTGTCTCCACCGCGGCGCTGGCCGCGGGCCCCCAAGCCAAGGACTGGAGACGCCCCCCATGGAATTGAAGACCACCCTGACCCACCTGCTGCTCGCCGCCGCCCTCGCCCTCCCGGGCCTCGCTTCGGCCGTCGAGCGCATCAACATCAACACCGCCGATGCGGCGGCGCTCGACCGCATCATGGACGGCGTGGGGCCGGCCAAGGCGGCCGCCATCATCGAGCATCGCCGCGTCAACGGTCCGTTCCGCAGCATCGACCAGTTGGTCAATGTGAAGGGCATCGGGCTTGCCACGGTCGAGCGCAACCGCAACCGCGTCACGGTCGGCGCCCCGGCGGCCACCGCGGCGTCGCGACCGGCGCCCGCCGCGAACCGCATCACCGCGCCGGCACCCGCCCCTAGGGCGCGCTGACGCATCGAGACCCCGACGTTCGCAGGACGCGACGGCGGGCAGGGACGAACGAAGGACACGGGGTCGGTCGATACGCCGCCCGCCCCGATCGCAGGGACGCCGCCCGGCTGAGCCCACGGAGGGGCGGCCGGGCCTTTTTTGTTCGCGGCATCCGCCCCCAGACTGGGCGTCGATCCTCGCCGCGACGACGACGTTCCCCATGATCGAGCTGATGCCCGCCAACGCCCACCGACGCGAGCCCTGGCGGAACGGCGGGGGGTGGACGCGCGAAATCGCCCGGTCGCCCTCGGAGGGCAACTGGGACTGGCGACTGTCGGTCGCGGACGTGGGGCGCGACGGGCCGTTCTCGCGCTTCGAAGGCTGCGACCGCGAGATCGTCCTGCTGGCCGGCCAGGGGATGGATCTCGAGTTCGAGGACGGCGAGCGCGTGGCCCTCCGTCCCCCCCATGGCCGCTTCCGATTCGCCGGTGAGCGCGCCCTGTCCGCCCGTCTCGTCGAGGGCCCGACCCTCGACCTCAACCTGATCTGGCGTCGTGACCCCGTCGACATGCAGGTGTTCCATCGACCGATCGTCGGGTCGATGCTGTTCTTTGGGGAGCCTGGCGTGGACTGGTTGCTGTACGTGGTCGCGGGGCGTGTGCATACGCCGGCCGGTGGCCTGGACGCCGGTGACGCGGCGCGATTCGTGATCGCACCGGGCCAGCGGGTCGTCATCGATGGCGGTGGCGAGCTGTTCCTCGCGAGGGTCCGGCGGCGCTTGCCGGACGATTGAAGCCTCGGTTCCCGGCACGATCCGGGCGGGGTCAGCGATCGTCGCGGGTCCAGATCGCCCCGTCCTCGACCTTCACCGGGAAGACGGTGAGCGGCAGGTAGGCCGGCGCGCAGCGGGCCTCCCCCGTGCGGACATCGAAGCGGGCGGAGTGCAGCAGGCAGGTGAGTTCGCCCGTGGCGGCATCGAACGGGGCCGCGGACAGCTCGTAGTCCTCGTGCGTGCACTGGTCGAGGACGGCGTGGAACCGCCCGTCGAAGTTGACGACCAGGATCGGCGTGTCGCCGTCCCAGACCACGCGGCTTTCGCCGGGCGCGAGTTCATGTTCGCCGGCGACGCGGATCCAGTCCGTCATGGCGCGCCTGCGCGCCGGGCGTCCGCGGACGAGCCGTCGAGCGGCTTCTCCAGCACCTCGAATCGCAGGTCGTCGCGCTTCGGCTGGCCGAAGCGGACGTCGCCGTAGGGAAAGGGCTTCTTGATGCCGGTGCGGCGGTAGCCGCGGCGTTCGTACCAGGCGATCAGTTCCTCGCGCACGTCGATCACCGTCATCCGCATCGTCGGCAAGCGCCAGTCCTCGCGGGCGATGCGCTCGCATTCCCTGAGCACGGCATCGCCGAGCCCGCCGCCCTGGCGCGTCGGGTCGACCGCGAACATGCCGAAGTAGCCGGCGCCGCCGTCGTCGCAGATGTGGGCGCAAGCCACCAGGCGGCCCTCGCGCTCGGCGAGCACGACGCGGCTGCGCTCGCGGCTGAGGTCGTGCTCCAGCACCTCCGGCGCCACCCGGGGGCCGTCGAGCAGGTCGGCTTCGGTGGTCCAGCCCGCGCGGCTGGCGTCGCCGCGGTAGGCCGAGGTCACCAGCGCGATGATCGCGTCGCGGTCGGCGAGCGTGGCGGTGCGGAAGTGGAGCGCGGTCGTCATGGCGTCGGGGTCGGGCGCGGCGGGCGAGTTGGCGGGATCAGAGCAGGAGCTGGCGCACCTTGTGGAGCGCGGCCACCAGCGCGTCGATCTCGGCTTCGGTGTTGTAGAAAGCCAGCGAGGCGCGGCAGGTGGCCGAGACCCCGAACCACTGTAGCAGCGGGTGCGCGCAGTGCTGGCCGGAGCGCACGGCGACGCCCTCCAGATCGAGCAGGGTGGCGAGATCGTGCGCGTGCGTGCCCTCGATGGCGAAGGAGATCACCGCCGCTTTCTCGCGGGCCGTGCCGAAGATGCGCAAGCCCGGCACGGTGCCGAGCGCCGCGTTCGCGAGGGCGAGCAGATGGTGTTCGCGCGCTTCGATCGCGGCCATGCCCACGCCGTCCAGCCACGTCGCCGCCGCGCCGAGCCCGATGTGCCCGGCGATGTTGGGCGTGCCGGCCTCGAAGCGCATCGGCGGGTCGTTGAACACGGTGCCGTCGAAGCGCACTTCCTTGATCATCTCGCCGCCGCCGAGGAAGGGCGGCATCTGCGCCAGTCGTTCGCGCCGGCCCCACAGCCCGCCGGTGCCGGTCGGGCCGCACATCTTGTGGCCGGTGAAGGCGTAAAAATCGCAGCCCAGCGCGGCGATGTCGACCGGGCGGTGCGGCACGGCCTGCGATCCGTCGACGACGGTGACGATGCCGCGCTTCGCCGCCTCGCGGCAGATCTCGCGCACCGGGTTCACCGTGCCGAGCACGTTCGAGACATGCGCGAAGGCCAGCAGCTTCACTTCTGGCGTGAGGAGGCGCCACAGGCCGTCCAGGTCGAGTTCGCCCTCGGGCGTCAGCTCGGCGACCTTGATCGTCGCGCCGGTGCGTTCGGCGATGAGCTGCCACGGGACGATGTTGGCGTGGTGCTCCATGCGCGTGAGCACGATGGCATCGCCGGGCTTCAGTCGCGGCAGCGCCCACGAATACGCGACGAGGTTCAGCGCGAAGGTGGTGCCGCTGCACAGCACCAGCTCGTCGCGGTGCACGTTGAGGAATCGCGCCAGCGTGCTGCGGGCAGCCTCGTAGGCCTCGGTGGCCTCGCTGCCGAGCGCGTGCACGGCGCGGCTGACATTGGCGTTGTGGCGGGCGGTGAAGTCGTCGACCGCGTCGATCACGGCCTGCGGCTTCTGGCTGGTGTTGGCGGTGTCGAGGTAGATCAGCGGCTTGCTGTGAACGGTGCGCGACAGGATCGGGAACTGGGCGCGGACGGCGGCCCAGTCGACCGGTGCCTGCGCTGCATCGCGCGCTGCGCTGCTCATGCCACGCCCGCGCCCGGCAGGCGCGCTTCCAGCGCGGCGGTGGCGAGGACCTCCAGCGCGGGATGCGCGAGGATGGCCAGCGGCTCGCGCAGGAACGCCGCGGTCAGCATGGCGGTAGCCTCGTCGGCGGGAAGGCCGCGCGCACGCAGGTAGAACAGCGCCTGCGGGTCGAGCCGGCCGACGGTGGCGCCGTGCGCCGCCTTCACGTCGTCGGCGTGGATCACCAGCACCGGCTGGGTGTCGATCTCGGCCCCGTCGTCGAGCAGCAGGTTCTTGTTCGCGAGCTGGGCATCGCTGCCGTCGGCGCCTTCGGCGATCAGGATGCCGCCGTGGAACACGACCCGGCCGCGCTGTGCGCCGAGGCCGCGCCAGACCAGGCCGCAGCGGGTGTCGCGGGCGCGGTGTTCGATGCCGAGGCGGGTGTCGAGATGGCGGCGGCCGTCGGCCAGCAGCACGCCGTGCGCGTCGAGCGCCGCGCCTTCGCCGGCCAGCGCGACGTGGAGTTCATGGCGCGAGAGGCCGGCACCGAGTTCGAGGTCGAGACGCCGATAGGACGCGCCGGTGCCGAGCGTCGCGTCGGTGCGTTGGACCAGCGTCGCGCCGTCGGCCTCGTGCTGGAGGCGGGCTTCGACGAGCTGTGCGCCGTCCGCGAGCGTAACCTCGACCAGCGAGTTGGCGAGGTGCCGATGGGCCCCGATCCCGCGCTGGTGGACCGCCAGCGCGAGCCGCGCGTCGCGGCCCAAATCCACGCGATGGCGCAGATGGATCGCGCGCTCGGCGCCGTCCTCGACGCCGAGCAGGACGACGTGGACGACCGGTTCCACCGCGACGCCGCCGGGCACGTCGATGACCACGCCTTCGTCGGCCAAGGCGAGCGCCCACTGCAGCAAGGCCTCGTCGGCGCGGCCGAGGTCGCGCGCGGCATCGCGCTGGACCTCGTCGGCGATCGCACCGCCCGTGGACCGCGCGGCGACGCGAACCCCGGCCGGCAGCCCGGCGAGGTCGGTCAGTGCCGGCACGAGGCGGCCATTAGCGATCACCAGGCGCGGGGCCGGGATTTCGGCCACCACGCCGGGATCGATCGCCGGCGCCTCGCCGGGACCTACGAGGCGGCGAGCCCCGAGGGCACGCAGCGACGTGTACTTCCAGCGTTCCTGGCGCGACGTCGGCAGGCCATGGCCGCGGGCGGCCCGGTGCGCATCGGCACGGACGCCGGACAGCCGGTCGCCGGCCTGCGCGTCCAGCGCCTCGACCAGCGGGCTGGTCGCGGCCGTGCTCATGCCGAGGCCCCCGGGGCGATGCGGTCCTTCACCCAGCTGTAGCCGTGCTGTTCGAGTTCGAGGGCGAGTTCCGGTCCGCCGCTTTCGACGATGCGGCCGTCGGCCAGCACATGCACGACGTCCGGCTTGATGTAGTCGAGCAGGCGCTGGTAGTGCGTCACCACGAGGAAGCTGCGCTCCGGCGAGCGCATCAGGTTCACGCCTTCGGCCACCAGCTTCAGCGCGTCGATGTCGAGGCCGGAGTCGGTCTCGTCGAGGATGGCCAGCGTCGGCTCCAGCACGGCGAGCTGGAAGATCTCGTTGCGCTTCTTCTCGCCGCCGGAGAAGCCGACGTTGACGGCGCGGTTCAGCAGCTCGTCCTTGATGTGCAGCACCGAGAGCTTCTGGCGCACGAGCTTCAGGAAGCCCATCGAGTCGATCTCGGGCTCGCCGCGGTACTTGCGCTGGGCGTTGAGCGCCGCGCGCAGGAAGTAGGTGTTGTTCACGCCCGGGATCTCGACCGGGTACTGGAAGGCGAGGAAGACGCCTTCCGCGGCGCGTTCTTCCGGCTCCAGCGCCAGCAGGTCCTTGCCCCGATAGGTGACCGAACCTTCGGTGACCTCGTAGCCCTCGCGGCCGGCCAGCACATGGCCGAGCGTGCTCTTGCCCGCGCCGTTGGGGCCCATGAGGGCGTGCACTTGGCCGGGCGCGACCTCGAGCGTGAGGCCCTTGAGGATCTCGCGCTGGCCCGCGCGGACGTGGAGGTTGTCGATCTTCAGCATGGTCGGGATTCCTGGAGGAGGCGGCGCGTCAGCCAACGGCGCCTTCGAGCGAGACATCGAGCAGCTTCTTGGCTTCGACCGCGAACTCCATCGGCAGCTCCTTGAAGACCTGCTTGCAGAAGCCGTCGACGATGAGGCTGACCGCGTCTTCCTCGCCGATGCCGCGGGCGCGGCAATAGAACAGCTGGTCGTCGCTGATCTTCGAGGTGGTGGCCTCGTGCTCGACGGTGGCGCTGGCGTTCTTCACCTCGATGTAGGGGAAGGTGTGCGCGCCGCAGCACTTGCCGATCAGCAGCGAGTCGCACTGCGTGTAGTTGCGGGCATTCGCGGCGGTCTTCTCGACCTTCACCAGCCCACGGTAGGTGTTCTGGCCGCGGCCGGCGCTGATGCCCTTGGAGACGATGGTGCTCTTGGTGTTCCGGCCGATGTGAACCATCTTGGTGCCGGTGTCGGCCTGCTGGCGGTGGTGGGTGAGGGCCACCGAGTAGAACTCGCCCACGGAGTCGTCGCCGACCAGCACGCAGCTGGGGTACTTCCAGGTGATCGCCGAGCCGGTTTCCACCTGCGTCCAGCTGATCTTCGAGCGCGCGCCGCGGCACTCGCCGCGCTTGGTCACGAAGTTGTAGATGCCGCCGACGCCGTTCTCGTCCCCGGGGTACCAGTTCTGCACCGTCGAGTACTTGATCTCGGCGTCGTCCAGCGCCACCAGCTCGACCACGGCCGCGTGCAGCTGGTTCTCGTCGCGCATCGGCGCCGTGCAGCCCTCGAGGTAGGAGACGTAGGCCTTCTCCTCGCAGATGATCAGGGTGCGCTCGAACTGGCCGGTATGGCCGGCGTTGATGCGGAAGTAGGTGCTGAGCTCCATCGGGCAGCGCGTGTTCTTCGGGATGAACACGAAGCTGCCGTCGGAGAACACGGCCGAGTTCAGCGCGGCGAAGTAGTTGTCGCCGACCGGCACCACCGACCCGAGGTACTGCTTCACCAGCTCGGGATGCTCGTGCATCGCCTCGCTGATCGAGCAGAAGACCACGCCGGCCTTCTTCAGCTCATCCTTGTACGTGGTGCCGACCGAGACCGAGTCGAACACGGCATCGACGGCGATGCCGGCCAGCCGCGCGCGCTCGTGCAGCGGCACGCCGAGCTTGTCGTAGGCCTCGAGGAGCTTCGGGTCGATCTCGTCGAGCGACTTCGGCGCGTTCTTCGGCGCCGCGAAGTAGCTGATGGCCTGGTAGTCGATCGGCGCGATGTTGAGCTTTGCCCACTCCGGCGGCGTCATCGTCAGCCAGTGGCGGTAGGCGGCCAGGCGCCACTCGGTCATCCACTCGGGCTCGTTCTTCTTCGCCGAGATGGCGCGGACGACGTCCTCGCCCAAGCCCGCGGCGAAGGACTCGGTCTCGATGTCCGTGACGAAGCCGGCGTCGTAGCGCCGGTTCAGGGCGTCCTCGACGCCCGCCTCGAGGGGCTTCACGGCCACCGGATCGGCGGCAGGGGTGGGGCTCATGGTGGCTCTCCTTGGCGACTCAGTCGGTGACGACGAGGGCCGCCGGGATGGCTTTGGGGTTGTGGGGGATCGGGGCCAGCGCCGGCGCGGGGGCCAGCATGTCGGCGAGGGTGGTGCGGTTGAGGGCGTCGACCAGCACGTCGTTGATGCGCTGCCAGCCCGCGCGGATGCCGCAGTGCGATTCGATGCCGCAATCGCCGTCGTGGACGCTGCAGGCGGTCATGCCCAGCGGGCCTTCCAGCGCCTCGACGATCGCCAGCAGCGGAATGCTCGTGGCCGGCCGTGCCAGGCGATAACCGCCATTGGCGCCGCGGAAGCTGTCGACCAGCCCGGCCTGCGCCAGCAGCTTCAGCACCTTGGCCACCGTCGCGGGCTCGACCCGCGAGCGCTCGGCCAGCTCGGCCGCGCTGTGCACGCGCTCGGCCTCGTTGGCCAGCACGGTCAGGACGACCGTCGCGTAGTCGGTGAGCTTCGTGACGCGGAGCATGGCGATCGATCGCGCGGAGCAAGCGGTGGGAGCGGCGGGCAGCCCGAGGGCCTGAATCAGGACTGGAATTGTACGGATTGGGGTCCCGCGGCTCAATCGCCGGCGTGTGAACGGTGCCGGCGCCCCCGTCCGGCCGGCTTCCATGGAGAATGCGCCGCCATGCGCACCTTCGTCCTCCGCGCCCGTGCCGCCCCCACCGACAGCCACCGGCTGCTGGCGGGCGTCGGTGGCGAGCCGCACACCGAGATCCTCGCCCACACCCTGATGAACGCGCTGTTCGTCGCGCAGGCGCACCGCGAGGACGTCGTCGTGTACTTCGTGCTGGAGAGCACGGCCGATTTCTCGCGCACCGTCCGCATCGAATCGAATGCGATGAGCGGCTTCGCCGGCTTCCACGAACAGGCCCTGCTGGCGCCGGTGGCGCGGGCGCTCGACGCCTCGCAGGGCATGGGCAAGGACGAGCGTCGCGCGGTGGCGCCCGGCATCGAGGTGCGCACGCAGAGCTTCGAGCGCCTCGTGGCCCAACTCGCCCCCCACCACGCGCTGTACGTCATGGACCGCAAGGGCACGCCCGTGGCGGCAGAGGCCTTCGGCCCACGGCCGTGTTTCATCCTCACCGACCACATCCCGATGCCGAAGAACAGCCTCGCCGGCCTAGAGCGCCTAGGGGCGACGAAGCTCTCGCTCGGCCGCACGATGCTCTTCGCGTCGCAGTGCGTGGTGCTGCTCCACCACGCGCTCGACCAGCGGTCCTGATCGCGGGGTGACAGGCGTCACCCGCAGGTCCTGACGCCTGTGCGTGGGGCCGCGCCCGCCCGGCCGTGACACTGGTTCCACGCCCCCACGGTGGGGGCGATGGGAGGGGTGCCATGGAATCGTCGGATCTGACCCGCATCGCGATGATCGCCGCCGTGGCCTACGTGGCCGCCAAGGCCATCAAGGCCGTTCGAGGTTTCGCCTGGGCCGGCTTCGGCTTCGCTTGGGTGGCCTACTGGACCGGTGGCTTCGGCTGGGTGCGCCATGTCCTCTTCTGAGCGCAGCCTCGAGGTGCAGCGCGCGGAGTTCGCGTCCGAGCGCGGGTTGGCCATGCCGCTGGCCGGCACGATCGCGTGGGGCGTGGTAGGGGTGGCCGGGCTCTTCCTGCCCGAATCGACCATGCTGCTGGTGCTGGTCATCGCCACCGGCGTGATCGCCTACCTCGGCATGGGCCTGTCCAAGCTCACCGGCGAGGACTTCCTCGACAAGTCCAAGCCGAAGAACGTGTTCCAGGGCCTGTTCTTCGTCGGCATGGCGCAGGCGCTGCTGGCCTACGCCATTGCCATTCCCTTCGGCATCGCCGATGCGTCGGCCATGCCGCTCGGCGTCGCGGTGCTCAGCGTGTCGATGTGGATGGTGTACAGCTGGATCATCGGCCACTGGATCGGCTACGCCCACGCGGCGGCCCGTGTCGTCGCCGTGCTGGTGCTGCACTACGCGCTGCCGGAGCACCGCTACGTCGCGATCCCCGCCGCCGTGGTCGTGCTCTATCTCGCGGTGATGGTGGTGCAGGAGCAGCGCTGGCGGGCGAACCGCGCGGCAGCCCTAGCGGTGGCGTGATTCGGGCGCCTCAACCGACCACGCCGCCGAGCAGGTGGCCGATGGCGAAGGTCAGTGCGCCCGCGCCGCCGCCGATCGCCAGCATGCGCGCCCCGCCCACGAGGGCATTGCGGCCCGAGAACAGGCTCATCGCCGCGCCGGTGGCGAACAGCCCCACCGCCGACAGCGCGCCGCCCACGGAGGCCGACGTCGGCAGGCTGCCGCCCAGGAGAAAGGGCAGCAGGGGCAGGGTCGCGCCGACCGCGAAGGCGAGGAAGGACGAGATCGCCGCGCCCCAGGGCGAGCCGAGGTCGTCGGGGTTCAGCCCCAACTCCTCGCGCGCCAGCACGTCCAGCGCCTGCTCGGGGTGGGCCACGAGCTGGTCGGCCATGCGCTTCGCGTCGGCCGGGTCGATGCCGCGCGCGGCGTAGATCAGGGCCAGCTCTTCGGCCTCGGCCTCTGGGTACTCGGCGAGTTCCTCGCGCTCCAGCCCGATCTGGTACTCGAACAGCTCGCGCTGCGAGCGCACCGAGACGTACTCGCCGGCGGCCATCGACAGCGCACCGGCCAGCAGGCCGGCCACGCCCGCGGCCAGCACGGTGGCATCGCCGGAGCCCGCACCGACCATGCCGAGGATCAGGCTGGCGTTGGAGACCAGGCCATCGTTGATGCCGAACACCGCGGCGCGCAGCGAACCGCCGCCCGGCCCGCGATGACGGTGGCCGATGTCCTCCACGCGCTGGGGCGATGCGTGACCGGAGGGTGCGGCGTCGTAGGCCGACAGGCCGCGCACCTTCAGCGCCCGGAGCAGGGGGCGGAGGCGCCTGGGCGGCATCCGGCCGACCAGGCTCGCCGCCAGCCGCGCGCGCGGCGTCGGCACGAACCGCGGGATGTGGCCCATCAGCGCCTCCCAGTGGCGGGCCTGCGCCGCGGCGGCCGTCGCCAGCTGCCGGAACAGGCCGGCCACGCGGGGGTCGCGCTCCGCCTCCGCGAGCCGGGCGTAGAGCCATTCGGATTGCCGCTCCTCGTGCCAGCTGTCCCGCAGGGCCATGGGCTGTTCCCGTCGACGTATCGCGGCCAGAATAGGCGTCCTTCCGTCGTCTGCCTTGACCCATGCCAAAGAAGATCGAGCGCCGCCAGTCGTCCATCCACGGCAACGGCGTCTTCGCCACCGCCCCGATCGCGAAGGGCGAGCGCATCGTCCGCTACAAGGGCAAGGTGCGGACGCATGCCGACGTCGACGCGGACTACGCCGGCCAGGACGAGACCGGGCACACCTTCCTGTTCAGCCTCGGCGACGATTACGTCATCGACGCCAACATCGATGGCAACGTGGCCCGCTGGATCAACCACAGCTGTGCGCCGAACTGCGAGGCCACGCAGGTCGAGAACGCCAAGGGCAAGCAGCACAAGGACAAGGTCTACATCCACGCTCTGCGCGACATCGCGGCGGGCGAGGAGCTGAGCTACAACTACGGCATCGTGCTGGCCGAGCCGCACACGGCCGCGCTGAAGGCGCTGTGGGCCTGCCACTGTGGCTCGACGAAGTGCACCGGCACGATGCTGCAGTCCAAGGGCAAGCCGAAGAAGGCCGCGAAGGCGAAGGCCCCGGGCAAGGCGGCGAAGAGGAAGGCCGCCTGAGGTGCGGAGGGCCTCAGCGCCGTTCCGGGGAGCGGGGTGGGACGAGCCACCACAGGGCCAGCGAGAGCGCGGCCCAGCCGAGGTAGACGGGCACCAGCACGGCCAGCGGCGCGTCCACGTAGAGCGCCGCGGCCAGCCAGGTCTCGATGAAGCTTTCGCCGTAGCCCGCCTCGCCGGCGTGCCGGCGCAGGTCGGACTCCCAGACGGTCAGGAAGCACAGGTCGCCGAGCGCGGACTGCACCGCGACGATCGCCATGCTGCCGAGGTGCAGCAGGCGCACCCAGCGCCGACGGATCCAGCGCCAGCCGCGCCACGCGCCGAGCGCGATGGCCGGCGGCATCGCGGCATTGAAGACGACGATCGCGAGATGCAGTCCGAGCAGGCCGTCGGCGAGGCGGAGGGCGGCGGCCGGGTCCAGCATGCCGATGGGCTGCACGAGGCTCAGCGCGCGGACACGACCACCAGCCCGTCGGCGCGCGGCGCGCTGCCGTTGGCGGCCATGGGCACGTCCTCGCCGCGCACCATGACGAACTGCACGCGGTCGCGCTGAAGCGCCGAGACATCCGCCAGAGGATCGCCCCGCACCACGATCAGGTCGGCCGAATAGCCCGGTGCCAGAGTGCCGATCTCGTTCTCGAGCCCGAGCAGCTTGGCCGCGCCCTGCGTGGCCGACAACAGCACGTCCTGCGGGCTCATGCCGCCGTACTGCACCATCAGCGGCATCTCCTCGGCATTGCGGCCGTGCTCGGACACGCCGGCATCGGTGCCGAAGGCGATCGGCAGGCCGGCGCGTCGCGCGGCGGCGATGTTCTTGCCGGTCGCCTCGAGGCGGATGCGGATCTTCGCCTCCACCACCTTGGTGTACAGGCCCTTCGGCAGGTTCTCCCGGTAGGCGATGGTCGGCGACAGCGTGGGGACGAGCGTGGTGCCGCTGGCCTTCATCGCCTTGATGCCGGCCTCGTCCACGTAGGTGCCGTGTTCGATCGAGTCGACCCCGGCGCGTGCGGCGGCCTCGATGCCGCGCGGGCCGTGGGCATGGGCGGCGACCTTCAGGCCCAGCTGGTGCGCGGTCGAGACGATGGCCTGCATCTCCTCGTCGGTGAAGTGCTGGTCGAGCCCGCGGTTCTGCTGGGAGAGCACGCCGCCCGTGGCGGCGAACTTCACGACGTCGGCGCCGGCGCGCGACAGCTGGCGCACGCGCTCCGCGCACTGCACCGGCCCCGTGCAGGTGTTGCCACCGTCGAGCGCCTCGATGACCTGCGGGCGGAAGCCGGTCAGGTCGCCGTGGCCGCCGATGATCGAGATCATCCGGCCGGCCGAGAGCACGCGCGGTCCCGGGACTTCGCCGGCATTGATCGCATCGCGCACCGCGTAGCCCGCGCCGTCCGGGGCGCCGAGGTCGCGCACCGTGGTGAATCCAGCGCGCACGGTACTGAGGGCATTGGCCACGCCGGTCGCGGTGGCGCGCTCCGGGGTGGTGACCGTCGCGGACCAGAAGGACGGCGCCGGGTTCCCCGTCAGGTGGACATGGCTGTCGACGAGGCCGGGGAGAAGGGTGGCGTCGGTGCCGCTGAAGCGGAACTCTTCGAGGTTCCGATCGCCCGGCTTCGCGGCGACCGTCGCATCGGCGCCCGGCAGCACGGCATCGATCCTGCCGTCGCGGATGACCAGCGTGGCCGGTCCGACGTGCCCGGATGCCGGATCGAGCAGCACGCGATCGCCGCGCACGATGCGGAGGTCGGCGCCGGCCGCAGGCGCTTGGGCCTGCAGGGCGCCGGCCAAGGCGGCGGTCAGCGAGACGACGAGCAGGGACGTGGGGCGAAGGGTCGGTCGCATGGCATCGGGTGACGAGGAAACGAAGTCCGAGCATAGCCGGCGGGCCGCTAGACTGCCGTGGAGTGCCTCGACACGTCCTACGGCATGCCCGTGTCCGATCCGATCCCTCCCCGTTGTTCGTCGCCCCGCGCGCTGTTCGTCCATGGCGCCGGCGCGCGCGGCGCGCAATGGGCGATCTGGCGTCGTCGCTTCGCCGCGGCGGGAGTCCGCGCCATCGCGCCGGATCGTTCGCCCTCGTCGGCGGGCCTCGACGCGACGCGTTGGACGGATCACCTCGCGC
>JAJTHD010000291.1 GCA_021297925.1 Lysobacteraceae bacterium | reverse complement strand
CGAGCGGAAACCCGTCAGGTGCGTGCCGCCGTCCTTCTGCGGGATGTTGTTGGTGAAGCAGTAGATCGTCTCGTGGTACGCGTCGCTCCACTGCACGGCGCAGTCGACCACGATGCCGTCCTGCTCGCCGCTGATCGAAATCACGTTGGGGTGCAGCGGGGTCTTCAGCTGCGCGAGGTGCTCGACGAAGCTGCGGATGCCGCCCTCGTACTCGAACAGGTCGCGCTTGCCCTCCGGGCGCTCGTCGACGAGCTCGATCCGGACCCCGGAGTTCAGGAACGACAGCTCGCGCAGACGGCGCGCGAGGATGTCGTAGTGGAACTCGGTGTTCTGGTTGAACGCCGTGACGGACGGCCAGAAGCGGACTTCGGTGCCGCGTTTTTCCGAGGGCTCCAGCTGCTTCAGCGGGTACACGGGCTCGCCGTGGCGGTACTCCTGCTGCCAGTGGTGGCCGTCGCGCCAGATGTCGAGCAGCAGCTTCTCGGACAGGGCGTTGACCACCGACACGCCGACGCCGTGCAGGCCGCCGGAGACCTTGTAGCTGTTGTCGTCGAACTTGCCGCCCGCGTGCAGGACGGTCATCACGACTTCGGCGGCGGAGATGTCGCGGCCCTGCTTCTCGCTTTCCTTGGCGTGGCGGCCGACCGGAATACCGCGGCCGTTGTCCGACACCGAGACCGAGCCGTCCTCGTGGATGGTGACCAGCACCATGTTGGCGTGGCCAGCCAAGGCCTCGTCGACCGAGTTGTCGACGACCTCGAACACCATGTGGTGCAGGCCGGACCCGTCGTTGACGTTGCCGATGTACATGCCCGGACGCTTGCGGACGGCCTCCAGACCTTCCAGGGCAGTAATGCTGTTGGCGTCGTAGGTCGGGGTGGCCGGGGTGCTGGGGGTGGATTCCGTCATGCGGGCTGCTGCGTTCGGGCCGGCGGACGTCCGCGGGCCGGGGTGGGGCGGTGCACCTTCGACGGGCGGACCAGAGGCCCGCAAGGAGGGAAGGTGGAATGTCCGGATTATAGGCGCTGGAAGGCCCCATCGCCCGGGTGGGCGGGCCAGCAACCCCCTTGTTCCACGTGGAACACCGCCAGGTCGGGGAGGCGAGCAAC
Organism: Lysobacteraceae bacterium; assembly: GCA_021297925.1. Taxonomy (GTDB): domain Bacteria; phylum Pseudomonadota; class Gammaproteobacteria; order Xanthomonadales; family Xanthomonadaceae; genus Silanimonas. Next base: position 25,959 of record JAJTHD010000291.1, on the reverse strand, counting down.
CGCCGCCATGTCGACCTCAGTCCCGGTGATCCACGCCTGCCAGCCGCGGGACACCACGCGGTCCAGCACCGCCTCAAAGCGGACGCGGTCCAGCTCCGCGCGCAGGTCATCGAGAAGGAGGACCGGCGACCGCCCATCGCGAGCGGCCGCCTCCGCCTGAGCCAACACAAGGGCCAACGCCAACAGCTTGGCTTGGCCACGAGACCATTGGCTGGCCTCGACGCCAAAGGGGCGACCGAGCGCCAGATCCGCCCGATGCGGGCCGGCCGTCGTATAGCCCAGTTCCCGGTCGCGGGACCGATGGAGGAACAACAGGTCACCCAACGCGGCATCGATCTTCCAACCAGGCCGCCACGAAAGGAGGGGGGGTTCCGCGCCGCCGGCAAGCGAGGGCCAGAGCGCCTCGAGCTCGGGAACCAGCCGGTCCACCGCCCGTTCCCGGGCCTGCGTCATCCTCACGGCCGCCTCATCCATCGATTGTTCCCAGAACTCGAACTCCGGATCGGGGGCGCCTGCCCGGAGCAGCGCGTTGCGCTGCTTCAGTGCCCTCGCGTAGCGCCGGCTCGCCTCGGCAAACGCGGGTTCCACGTGGAACGTCGACCAATCGACCAATCGCCGTCGCTCTTCCGCTGAACCGGTGACCGTCTCCGAGGATTGCGGATGGAACGCCAGCACTGGGAACGGCGCCGCCAGCGAGCTCAGCCGATCAACGGGGGCCCCGTCCAACCGGGCCGTCCATCCGTCTCCACGATGTTCGAGGCCTGCCACATGCCGAGCGCCCGACGCCTCCCGCCAATGAACCACCACGCGAAGCTCGGCCTGGCCCTTCCCAACCAGCCCGTCCGACACCCGGCCCCGGAAGCTGCGGCCGTACCCCATGAGGCAGAGCGCCTCTAGCACGCTCGTCTTGCCCGCTCCATTGGCGCCCTGCAACCAGAGCGCCGCATGGTCGGCCGCGATGTCGACGCCATGGAGGGACCGGAGACCCTCAACCTGCACCCGGGTCACCCGCATAGGCGCATCCCCCGACGCGACGACGCCCGGCTTGGCCGGGCGTCGAAGAGAACGTTGGCAACGCCGCGGCCGCGTTGCATCAGAGGCGAAGCGGCATCACCACGTGCCGGCTGCGATCGCTGTCCTTCTCGCGAACCAGCACGGACGAATTGGCGTCGCGGAGGTTCAGCACCACCGACTCGCCCTTGAGGGCGCCGAGGGCGTCCAGCAGGTAGGTGACATTGAAGCCGATGGCCAGGCCCTCGATGCGTGTACCCGCCTCGAGCTCTTCCTGGGCCTCTTCCTGCTCGGGGTTGTGCGCGACGATCTTGAGCTGGCCGGGCGAGGCTTCCAGCTTGACCCCACGGAACTTCTCGTTCGAGAGGATGGCGGCGCGCTGCAAGGCCGACCGGAGGACCTCGCGGTCGATTTCGACGGTCTTGTCGGCGCCGATCGGGATGACCGCCTCATAGTCGGGGAAGCGACCGTCGATAAGCTTCGAAGTGAAGCTGACGTCCTCCCGGCGCATGCGCAGGTGGTTGCGCGCCAGCTCGACGTCGACCAGACGGTCACCCCCTTCGAGCAAACGCTGCAGCTCCAGCACGCCCTTGCGCGGCACGATGATCTGCCGCCTCGTGGTGCTCCCGCCCGGGAGAGCGGCCTCGCACAAGGCCAGCCGGTGGCCGTCGGTCGCCACACAGCGAAGGGTCTCACCCCGCAGATCGAACAGGAGCCCGTTGAGGTAGTAGCGAACGTCCTGCTGCGCCATGGCGAACGCGCTGCGTTCGATCAGGTCCTTGAGCAGCGCCTCCGAGAGCGAGACGCGCTCGACCCCCTCGAGGGCATCGACCGACGGGAAATCATTGGCGGGCAGCGTCGCCAGCGTGAAACGGCTGCGGCCGGCCGACACGGTCGCCTTCTCGCCGCCGACGGTGACCGTGACGCGGCTTCCGTCGGGGAGGGCACGGACGATTTCGAAGAGCTTCCGGGCCGGAAGGGTGGTCTCGCCGTCCTGCGCATCCTCCACGACGGCCCGGGCGACCATTTCGACTTCGAGGTCGGTGCCCGTCAGCGCGACTTCCACCCCCCGCACTTCGACCAGCAGGTTCGAGAGGACAGGCAGCGTCTGCCGGCGTTCGACGACGCCGACCACTTGCTGGAGGGGCTTCAGGAAGGCTTCGCGGGAGAGAGAGAAGCGCATGCGTCGGTGCCTGATTCCGTCGTTGGATAACTTGGTCAAGGGTGGTGGTGGAGGGCTCCCTGTTCGCTGGAAAACCCTATAAACCACTGATTTTTATAACTTTCCGTCCCACTTTGCTGTGGAGCGCCGGGGGAACAATCCTGTGGATAACGGTGGATGGCCCGGAACCTGTCGGCGTTATCCCGACTTGCCCACAGGCTGTGCACGCCTTGTCGTCCGCCTTTACTCCGTCAGCTTCCGAACGAGCTTGTCCCAGTCCTCGCGCAGCTTGCCGTCCGTCTGCATGAGGTCGCGCACCACGCGGCAGCCGTGCAGCACCGTCGTGTGGTCGCGGCCGCCGAAGCCGTCGCCGATCTCCGGCAGGCTGTGCTCGGTGAGCTCCTTGGCCAGGGCCATCGCCACCTGGCGAGGGCGCGCCAGGGACCGGGTCCGGCGCTTGGACAGGAGGTCGGCCACGCGCAGCTGGTAGTAGTCTGCCACGGCCTTCTGGATGTTCGGGATCGAAATGGCCTGCTGTTGCGAACGCAGCAGGTCGCGCAGCGTCTCCTGAGCGAATTCGACGGTGATCGGCCGGCCGAGGAAATTGGCCCGAGCCGCCAGCGTGTTGAGCGCGCCCTCGAGGTCGCGGACGTTGGAGCGCATGCGCTTCGCGATCAGCAGGGCCACGTCGTCCGGCAGCGCCACGCCGCGGGCTTGCGCCTTGGCCGTCAGGATGGCCGCGCGGGTCTCGAAGTCCGGCGGCTCGATCGCCACCGACAGGCCCCACCCGAGGCGGGACTTCAGCCGCGGCTCGAGGTTCTCGACCTCGCGGGGGTAGCGGTCGCAGGTCAGGATGATCTGCTGGTTGCCGTCGAACAGCGCGTTGAAGGTGTGGAAGAACTCCTCCTGCGTCGTCGTCTTGCCGGCGAAGAACTGGATGTCGTCGATCAGCAGCGCGTCCACCGTGTGGAACTGGCGCTTGAACTGGTCCATCGACTTCTCCTGCAGGGCCTTCATCATCGCGGAGAAGAACTGCTCGGAGCGGAGGTAGAGCACGCGCATGCCCGGATTGAGTTGGCGCATCAGGTTGCCGGCGGCATGCATCAGGTGTGTCTTGCCGAGGCCGGTGCCGCCATAAAGCAGGAGCGGGTTGTAGTCGCGACGGCCCGGGTTCTGCGCGACCTGCATGGCCGCCGACTTGCCCAACTGGTTGCTGCGGCCCTCGACGAAGCTCGCGAACGTGTAGGCGGAATCGACGTTGCCCTGGAAGTCGACCGCTTCCGCGCGAGGCGGGGTGGCGACCGGCGGCGCCGTGCCCGGCTCGCGGGCGGCCCCTGGCGCCTTGGGGGCGCTGCCGACGGTCAGGAGGACGGGCAGGGCCGTGCCGGCGTAATGGGCCAGCAGTTCGCGGATCCGGCCGAGGTAGCGCTCCCGAACGGTGTCGACGACGAAGGCGTTCGGCGCGTAGAGCGCCAGCCCGTCCGGACGGAGGTCGGCGTGGAGGGGCTTGAGCCAGGTCTGCACCTCGTCGGCGGGCAGTTCCGACTCGAGGTGTTCCAGGCAGCGGGACCAGGCGGAGTCCATGGGGTGCGGCGTTCCTTCGGGCGACGCGTCCGCGGCCCCGGTCGATGCCGGGGCTGTGGATAAGTGGGGGTGGGGCGGCAGCATAGCGGCCCGGCGGGCGGGGCGCCAAGCACGATCCTGCTTGACGCTCGTTCGACGCGCGCGTAAAGTCCCGCCTCTTTTCCGCACCGACATCGGGTGACCCATGGCCACCAAGCGCACCTACCAGCCCAGCAACCTGAAGCGCGCCCGCGACCACGGCTTCCGTGCCCGCATGGCGACCGCTGACGGCCGCAAGATCCTCGCCCGTCGCCGCGCCAAGGGTCGCAAGCGCCTCTGCGCCTGACGCCGGGGCGAGCCGGATCGCAGGGCGTCCCGTGAGCGCCCGCTTCCCGGCCTCGGTCCGCGTGCGGACCGGGCGCGACTACCGCGCCGCCTTCGACGATCGCCGGCGCGTCACCACCCGGCACTTCAGCCTCCATCTGCGCCTGCGCGATGGGGGTTTTTGTCGTCTTGGCATGGCCGTGAGTCGAAAGGTCAGTCCCGACGCCGTCCAGCGCAACCGCATCAAGCGCCAGATCCGCGAGGCGTTCCGGCACGAACAGCACGACCTGCCGCGCGGCGACCTGGTGGTGGTCGCGCGGTCCGGCGCCGCGGCGCTCGACAATGCAGCGCTCCGCGCTGAACTCGCCACGCTCTGGGCCCGCGCCCGCGCGTTGCCGCCCCCGCCGACGGCCGGCACAATCCCCGCCGCCGCTTCGGCCGTCCCCTCCCCGATCCCGACCGACTTGCCTCCCGTCGCCCCGAGCGCCGAGGGGCCGAGCCCTGCATGAACCAGAACCGCGCCCTGCTCCTGTTCGCCTGGGTGGCCGTCGCCATCCTGTTGGCCTTCGAATGGACCCGCTTCACGGCGACCCCGCCCGCTCCCGCCGCGGCCGCCTCCGCGGCCGCGACGGCGACCGCCACACCGGTCGCATCGGCCATGCCGGGTGCCGACGCGCTCCCCGAGCCGGCCTCCGCGACTCCGACCGCGCCGACTCCCCCGGCGCAGCCGGGTCTCGAGGCCGCCCCCATCGCCGGAGCCGCGCCGGCCGCCCCGCCCGCGGGCGCACCGCCCACCGCCGAGACCGTGGAAGTCCGCACCGACGTGCTGCGCTTGAGGATCAGCGCCGCCGGCGGCTCCCTGGTCTTCGCCGAACTGCTCGACTACCCGGTCGACCAGGAGAATCCGGAGCGCGGGAACGTCATCCTGCTCAACCAGGATCCCAGCACCTTCGACGTCGCGCAGAGCGGCTGGATCAGCACCGCCGCGGCGCCGGGCGTCGAGAGCGCGTACGTCTTCGAGGGCGGCACCGCCCCGCGCGTCCTCGCCGAGGGCGAGGACCAGATCAGCGTGCCGATGGCGTGGACCGATGCGGCCACCGGCCTCGTCGTGCGCAAGGTCTACACCTTCTCCCGCGGCAGCTACGCGATCCGCGTCCGCCACGAGGTCCTCAACGAGGGCTCGGTGGCGTTCACCGGCCACCTGTTCCAGCAGCTGCTGCGCGTGCCGCCGCCGCCGCCGCCCAAGCACGCGATGTTCACCAACCCGGAGACCTTCAGCTTCGTCGGTGCCGCCTGGTACAGCCCGGAGGACCACTTCGAGAAGCGGAAGTTCGCCGACTTCGCCGGGGACGGCCCGCTGAACAAGACGGTGACCGGGGGCTGGATCGCGATGCTCCAGCACCACTTCGCCTCGGCCTGGCTGCCGCCGGCCGACGAGCGCCACCAGTTCTCGCTGGCGGCGCTGGACGGCCAGCGCTTCGCGATCCGCAGCGTCGGCGATGCCATCACGGTCGCGCCGGCCGCGCAGGCCGCGGTCGACCTCGACCTGTGGGTCGGCCCGAAGCTGCAGGAGCCGATGAAAGTGCTGGCGCCGAGCCTGCCGCTGACCCTCGACTACGGCATCTTCAGCTTCCTCGCCCAGCCGTTGTTCTGGGTGCTGGACCAGCTGCATGGTCTGTTCGGCAACTGGGGCTGGGCGATCATCGGCATCGTCGTGCTGCTGAAGCTGGTGCTCTTCCCGCTGTCGGCCAAGCAGTACCAGAGCATGGCCAAGATGCGCGCCGTCGCGCCGCGCATCGAGCAGCTGAAGGAGCGGTACGGCGAAGACCGCATGAAGTTCAACCAGGCGATGATGGAGCTGTACCAGAAGGAGAAGATCAATCCTCTGGGCGGCTGCCTGCCGATGCTGCTGCCGATCCCGATCTTCCTCGCCCTGTACTGGGTGCTGCTGGAATCGGTCGAGCTGCGCCAGGCGCCGTGGGCGCTGTGGATCGACAACCTGACCGCGCCGGATCCCTGGTTCGTGTTGCCGGCGCTGAACCTGCTGGTCATGTGGGCCACGCAGAAGCTCACCCCCAGCCCGGGCATGGACCCGACGCAGCAGAAGATCCTGCAGTGGATGCCGGTGGTGTTCGGCGTGATGTTCGCCTTCTTCCCCGCCGGCCTCGTGCTGTACTGGCTCACCAACGGCCTGCTCGGACTCGCCCAGCAGTGGTGGATGACCAAGCGCTACGGTGCGCCGGCCGCACCGGTGGTCGCCAAGGCGAAGTGATCCGGCGCCTGCATCGCGATCCGACGACGAGGCCCGCGCAAGCGGGCCTCGGCGCATCCGCCCTCCGTCGGGGCATGGCCTTCGCGCTAGGCTTCTCGGCATGAGCGAACGCGACACCATCGTGGCGGTGGCCACCGCTAACGGCCCGGCGGGGATCGGCGTGGTGCGCCTGTCGGGTCCGCGTGCGCCGGCGATCGCGCAGGCCTTGTGCGCGTTCCCGGACGGCGTCGGGGCGGCTCCGACGTTCCGGCCGCGCGACGCCCGCCACGCGCGCTTCCGCGACGCCGACGGCGAGGTGATCGATGACGGCCTCGTGCTCGTGTTCGCCGCGCCGCGCAGCTTCACCGGCGAGGACGTCGTCGAGCTCCAGGCCCATGGCAACCCGCGCCTGCTGGCCCGCCTGGTGGCGCGCTGCATCGCGCTCGGCGCGCGGCCGGCGCGGCCGGGCGAGTTCAGCGAGCGCGCCTTCCTCGAGGGCAAGATCGACCTCGCCCAGGCCGAAGCCGTGGCCGACCTGATCGCCGCGACCTCCGATTCGGCGCTGCGCGCGGCGCGGCGGTCGCTCGAGGGGGTCTTCAGCGACCGCGTGGATGCGGTCGTCGAGGCGCTGACCCTGATGCGCGTCCACGTCGAGGCGGCGATCGATTTCCCGGAGGAGGAGATCGACGTCCTCGCCGCGCCGGCGCTCGCGGCGCGCCTCGCCCACGTCGAGGCTCTGCACGCCGCCCTGCGCCGCGATGCGGCGCGCGGGGTGCGGCTGGTCGACGGCCTGCACGTGGTGCTGGCCGGCGCGCCGAATGCCGGCAAGAGCGCGCTGCTGAACGCGCTGGCCGGCGAGGAGCGCGCCATCGTGACGCCGATCGCCGGCACCACGCGCGACGTGCTGCGCGATGTCGTGCGCATCGACGGCATCGACCTCACCCTCGTCGACACGGCGGGCTTGCGCGAGACGCGGGACGTCGTCGAAGCCGAGGGCATCCGCCGCGCCCGGGCCGAAGTGGCGAAGGCCGACCTGGTGCTGGCGGTGCTTGATGATCGGGAAGCCGAGGCCGCGATGGCGCGGCTCCGCGGCGAGTGGGCCAATCCGCCGGCGGGCGCCACCGCTTCCCCCCCCGCCGTGCTGTGGCTGCATACCCACGCCGACCTCACCGATCGTGCCGGTGCCGACGAGACCCGCGCCGACGGTCGGCATCTGTGGCTCGACACCCCGCGGCGCGTCGGCCTGGACGCGCTGCGCGCCGCCTTGCACGACGCCGCGGTGGGCGAGGGCGCCGAGGGCGCGTTCTCGGCGCGCGCTCGCCACGTCGAGGCAATCGATCGTGCCGGCGCCCATCTCGTGGATGCGGCGTCACAGCTCCGGGCCGGTCAGGGCGAGCTGGCCGCCGAGGACCTGCGGCTGGCGCAGGACGCGCTCGGCGAGATCACCGGCCGCGTCAGCAGCGATGCGCTGCTGGGGCGCATCTTCAGCAGCTTCTGCATCGGCAAGTGATCCGACGACGGCCGTCGCCGCCGTCGGCAGCGTCAGGCCATTAGACGTCGCCGTCGGCCAGCCAGCCCTCGCCGCTGCCGCGATGGAAGACACGGTCGCTGGCCAAGACCTCGCCCGCAGGGACGCTGGGTTCGGCCGCGAGCCGCGCATAGATCGGTGCGAAGTCGGGGCGCGTGGCGTCCATCAGCTGCTGGTAGCTGTCAATGACGAAGTAGGTCTTCTGGTAGGTGTCGATGCGGAAGCGGGTGCGCATGATCCGCTCAAGGTCGAAACCGATGCGGTTCGGGGCCGGGCTTTCAAGGCAATGGATCGACTCGCCCTTCGAGCTGAGGATGCCGGCACCGTAGATGCGCAGGCCCGCCGCCGTCTGGATCAGGCCGAATTCCACCGTGTACCAGTACAGGCGCGTCAGCTGCGCCAAGGCGTCTTCGCCGAAACCGTGCGCGCGCACGCCACCCTGGCCGTAGGCCTGCAGGTAGTCGGCGAACACCGGGTTCATCAGCAGGGGCACGTGGCCGAACAGGTCGTGGAACAGGTCCGGCTCGCTCAGGTAGTCGAGCTGCTCCGGCGTGCGGATCCACCAGGTCACCGGGAAGCGCCGCGCCGCGAGGTGCTCGAAGAAGGTGAGCTCGGGCAGCAGGCCTTCGACGCCGATCAGTTCCCAGCCCGTGCGCGCGCGCAGCATGCGGTTGAGCTCGTCGAACTTCGGGATGCGGTCCTCGCCCATGCCCATCGCGTCCTGCGTGCGCAGGAACTCCTCGTCGGCGCGGCCCACCAGCAGCTCGCGCTGGCGCCGGAACAGCTGGGCCCAGACGCCGTGGTCGGTGGCGCTGTAGGTCGACCAGGGCTGCTCGATCACCGCCGTGGTGTAGACCGGGACGCTGCCTTTGTCGGTCTGCAGGTGTTCGACGCGGCGCGGTTGCGGTTGGGCGTTCATGGCGGTCGTGGGCGGGCGGAAGGAGCGCGGGTGCCCAGTGTCGCGCCGAACCCGCGCAACAGGGTTGCAAAGTTGCGCATTGACGGTCGATCAGCGCAATAATCCACCCTCTTTATGCCGATGTGCGCATCTTTTATCGCACACCGGGCTCCCGCCGCCCTGGAGCGCCCATGACCGATCTCCGGCTCGACCGCACCGATCTCGCCCTGCTCGCGGCGCTCCAGGCCGACGGCCGCCTGAGCAACGTCGAGCTCGCGGCGCGGGTGAACCTCTCGCCCTCGGCCTGCCTGCGACGGGTCCAGCGCCTCGAGGCCGAAGGCGTGATCACGGGCTACCGCGCCGAGGTCGACCCGTCGAAGCTCGGCCTGCACTTGCGCGCCTTCGTCCGCGTCCAGCTCAAGGGCCATGGGGCCGCCGACATCGACCGCTTCGCGCAGGCGGTGCGGGGATGGGACGAGGTGGAGCGCTGCCTTGCCCTGACGGGCGACATGGACTACCTGATCGAGGTGCGCGTGCGCGACCTCGAGCACTTCTCGCGCTTCCTGCTCGACCGGCTGCTGGCCGGCGGACAGGTGGCCGACGTCAACTCCAGCTTCGTGCTGCGCGCGGTGAAGTGAGCCGGCCTCAGCGCGGCGGATCGTCCGCGCTGCCCGGTCGGCGGAACGGCAGCACCGTGCCCCGGGCCTCGTCGCGGGCGGGTCGCTCCCACAGCACCGGCACGTCGCCGGGGCGGGCCGGCTCGTAGGTGTCCGCCTCCACGGCCTTGGCGTCCTCCAAGGCGCGGGCGTCGGCTTCTTCGATTTCCCATGAGTAGGGGGCCCGGGCCGGTGGCGGGTCGCGACGCCGCCAGACCACGCCGGCGACGATGCCAGCCAGAGCGCCGCCCGCATGCATTTCCCAGCTGACGCGGAGTTCGTGGGGCAGCACCGTCAGCAGCATCCCGCCGAACAGCAGGATCGCGACGAAGGCGGCCACCACGGCGTGGCGGTCCCGGCGCAACACGGCCAGCGTGAACAGCGCGAAGAACAGGCCATGCACGAGGCCCGAGGCCCCGAGGTGCACCGACGGGCGGCCGAGGAGCCAGGTGAATGCGCCTGCGCCGATCCAGGCGGCCAGCACGAGGCGCGAGGCCGAAAGCGGGTAGACCGTCCCGACCAGCGTGCCCAGCACCACGAGCGCGACGGCATTCGAGAACAGGTGCCCGGCGTCGGCATGCAGGAGCGGGGCCGTGGCCAATCCCGCGAGTCCGCGAATCTCGAGGGGGCGTACCCCCCACGAGCCCAGTTCGGGCAAGGCGACGGTCGCGACCAGCACGAGGCCGAGAAGCGCCACGAAGCCGAGCCAGCGCTGGAGGCTGACTCGGAGGCGTTGGGCCTGCGTCGGGCGGTGCGGCGGCGGCACGTCGTCAGAAAGCATGACAGGCAGATGGGGTCCGGGCCCCGGGCCCGCAAGGTCCCGGGCCGACCGACGGGAACAACCGAGGATGACGCGGGGCTGCGATGCGCGGACAATCGGCGGGATCCCCCGGAGGCGCGGTGTTTGGTCCTTGATGCCCTGACACTGATGTTCGTGTCGACCGCCCTCTGCCTACTCACGGCGGTGCTCGTCGGCTATGTGCGTACGGGCTTTCCCCGCCCGTACCGGCGCATGCTGCGCTACTGGGCCCAAGCGCTGCTGCTGCAGGGCCTCGGCTGGCTCGGCTTCCTGTTCCAGGGCGTGGCCTCGGGACTGGTGGCGGTCGTGCTGGCGAATACCCTGCTGGTGCTGGGCACGCAGCGCATCGGCCACGCCATCCACCTGTTCTTCGACCGTCCGCTGCCGTGGCGCCGCGACCTGTCGATGGCCGTGGCGACCGTGGTCTGGCTGATGCTCTGCCACTGGGTGTGGCCGGTTTTCAGCGCGCGCGTGATCGGCGTCACCGTGGCCGTGACCTGGCCCTTGGTCGCCGCCATCCTGCTGTTCGTGCGCCACGCCCGGCGGCCGTGGCCGACCTCCTACCGCGTGGTGGTGGCTTTCCTCGCCGCCCCGGCCCTGGTGCTGTGGCTGCGTGCGCTGAACCAGGTGGTCGGCACGCCGGTGGACACCATGGTGGCGGTCCATCCGGCGCAGATCGCCCTGCACATGGTGGCGGCCTTCACCCCGGTGGCGACCGCCCTGGGCTTCGCCCTGATGGTGGCCACGCGCCTGCACGACGACCTGCGCGAAGTCGCGCACACCGACCCCCTGACCGGCCTCGCCAACCGGCGCCGCGTCGAAGGCCTCGCGCGCCCGTGGATCGACGATCCGCAGGCCCCACTGTCGGCCATGATGATCGACGTCGACCACTTCAAGCGCGTCAACGATCGCTTCGGCCACGATGCTGGCGACGAGGCCCTGGTGTGGCTGGGCAGCCACTTGCGCGTGCAGGCGAGGGCCACCGACCTCGTCGGCCGGCTGGGCGGCGAGGAGTTCGTGATGCTGCTGCCGGGCACCACGGCCCTGGAAGCGGCGGTGCTGGCGGAGCGCCTGCGTGCCACCGTCGCCGCGGTGCCGATGTCGTTCGTCGACCACGGCGAGTGGCCGCTGACCATCTCCATCGGCGTCGCTGCGCGAACACCCGGCGACACCGACGTGCGCGACCTGCTGCGCCGCGCGGACGATGCCATGTACGCCGCCAAGCGCGGCGGCCGCAACCGCGTGGTGGTGGCCGACTGAGCGGCCGAGGGCGGGTGGGCCGGGGCGCCGGGGGCGACGCGTACAATGCCGCGATGAACGCGCCCGCCGACAACCCCGCCGTCCGCCTGAAGATCGAGCGCCGCTCGAACCACCCCTGGATCTTCCAGAAGATGGTCGAGAAGCCGCCGACCAAGCCGAAGCCCGGCAGCCTCGTCGAGGTGTACGACCGCGACGGCACCTGGTGCGGGCGCGGCTTCTACAACGGCCATTCGCGCATCGCGCTGCGCATCCTCACCACCGACCCGGACGAGGCCATCGACGCGGCCTGGTTCCACGCGAAGATCGCCGCGGCCGTGGCGCTGCGCCGCGACCTGCTCAAGCTCGATGTGGTGAGCGACGCCTGGCGCGTGGTGCATTCGGAGGGCGACGGCATCTCCGGCCTCGTGGTTGACCGCTACGGCGATTTGCTGGTGGTGGAGTTCTTCTCCGCCGGCGCGTTCCGCCATCGCGAGTGGATCTTCGCGGCGCTTGAGGCGCAGTTCCCCGGCTGCCGCTTCTGGTGGTTCGCCGACGAGCACGTGCAGAAGCAGGAGAGCTTCGACCTCCATCAACGTGAGGCACCGAAGCCGGTCGTCATCACCGAGCACGGCATCCAGTTCCGCGCCGCCCCGGGCAGTGCGCACAAGACCGGCTTCTTCGCCGACCAGCGCGACAACCGCGAGTGGCTGTCGCGCCAGGTCGAGGGCAAGACCGTGCTCGACCTGTGCTGCAACACCGGCGGCTTCGCGGTGTACGCCGCGGCACGTGGTGCGTTGGAGGTGGTGGGCGACGACATCGACGAGGACGTCATCGCGATCGCCAAGCAGAACCTCAAGCTGAACCCGCAGGCCGCGGCCACGAAGACGCGCTTCATCCATGCCGACATCTTCCCGTGGTTGCGCGATGCAGCCGCGCGCGGCGAGGCCCATGACGTGGTCATCCTCGACCCGGCCAAGATGACCCGCGACCGCGAGCAGGTGATCCCGGCGCTGAAGAAATACCTCGACATGAACAAGCTCGCGCTCGGCGTCTGCAAGCCGGGCGCGCTGTTCGCGACCTTCTCGTGCACGGGCCTGGTGAGCGAGGAGGAATTCCTCGACATGCTGCGCCGCGCGGCCTTCTACGCGAACCGCACCGTGCAGATCCTCAAGGTGTCCGGCGCCGGCGCCGACCACCCGTGGCTCGCGCACGTGCAGGAAAGCCGCTACCTCAAGGCGGTGTTCTGCCGCGTGCTGGATTGACTCAGGCCTGGCAGCGGCCGTCGCGGCACCGCCGCGGCAGCCGGAGCCGGCAGAACACGGCGTAAGCCCAGGCCAGCGCGCGCGAATCGATCAGCCACGCGAAACGCCGCGCCCACGGGGCGTAGCGCGGCAGGCGCAGCCAGATCTCGCGGAAGGCCGGCACGCCGATGTGCCAAACACCCTCGGCGTCGCGCGAATGCAGCGTCGCGATCGCGGCCATCGCGTCAAGGCCGACCTCGGCGAGGCGCGCACTCTCATGTGCGGCATCGGTGAAGCGGATCGCTTCGGCCCCCAGTTGGGCGCGGTAGTGCGCCATCTCGCGACGGCAGGCCGGGCAACCGCCGTCATAGAACACTTCGAGCGTGGCGGCCGGCGCCTGCGCGTCGTGCAAGGACGGCGGTGGAATGGCGGGGGGATGCATGCTTGCAGTGTCGCCTTCCCGGCGCGCAGCGGGGGTGAAGCCTCGCCGTCGGCGGGACCCGAGCGCGCCCGGCGGGCCGGTGCGCGCCGTTTCGCACCGCGGCGACGGGCGACGCGATGGAATGCCGCGATGGACAGCCGCGAACCCCCGTCCCCCACCTTCGCCAGCGTGCTGGACGGCCTCTGGTCGCAGCTTGCGGAGGGGCAGCGTCTCCGCCATTCACCGTTCCACCAGGCGGTGCTGGCCACGTGCGCGGCGCGCGGCCCCAGCGCCCGCTACGTCGTCTTGCGGCAAGTGGACCGGGAGCGCGGCATCCTCGGCTTCCACACCGACCGCCGCAGCGAGAAGTGGACCGAGCTCGAGCGCGACCCGCGCGTGGCGCTGTGCTTCTTCGGGCAGAACGTTCAGGTGCGCGCCGAAGGGCGAGCCGCGCTGCATGCCGACGACGCGATCGCTGACCTCGCCTGGCAGCGCACCGGCCTGATGTCACGACGCTGCTACCTCGCCCACCCGGCGCCGGGGGCCAGGCTGGATGCACCGGGCAGCGGCCTGCCGGCCCACCTCGCCAAGCATCGGCCGGAGGAGGCCGAGAGCGCCGCGGGCCGCGCCAACTTCGCGGTGGTGCAGGTGGTGCTGCAGCAGATCGAGTGGCTGCACCTCGCCTTCGAGGGCCATCGCCGCGCGCGCTTCCAGCGCGTTGGCCAGGGTCCCTGGCGCGGCGAGTGGCGCGTGCCCTGACGCACACCCCCGCGGACCCCCGGACCTGGGCCGGCCATCACCGATCATGGGCCGCGGACTGGCTAGAATCGGCCCATGGATCTGCCTCTCCGACCCCTGTTGCTGGACTGCCGCATCGAGCTGCGCAAGGCGCTGCGCGGCTACGAACAGAGCGAGCTCGCCCAACGCATCGATGCTGCGCTGTCCGCGCTGTCGACGCCCGCGGCGGACGCCGCTCCGCGCTCGGCGACTCAGGTGGCCTACGCCTGGCAGATGGCGGCCCGCGCGCTGAAGTCCAACCACCCCGGCGTTTACGGGGAGTTGCAGCGCGAGGTGCAGCGGTTGCTCGGCGGTGCGGGCCACCCCGACGCGAACGCCGAGATCGAGCGCCTGCAGCAGGACCTCGAGGCCGCGGAGTCGACGGCCGGCGCGGCCAAGCTGGCGCGCATGAAGGCCACCGGGCAGCTCAACACCGTCTGCAAGGCCCTCGCCGTCGCCGTGCCGCAGGTGCCGGAGAGCGGCGATGCGCAGGCCACCGCGCTGGCCCGCATCGAGACGCTCGTCCGAGGCATGGGCGTGGCCGCCGCGGCCCAGGTGGCCGGCGTCCGCGCCGAGTTGGCGGACCCGGAAGCGGTGCCACCGCCGCCGTTCGTGCTCGAGCTCATCAAGGCCGGGCAGCGGGCGTTCACCAAGGCGCAGCGCGAGTTCGCCGTGGCCGAGGCCATGATCGTCACCGGCTGGCAGTTCACGCCCGTGGAGCTGCTCGAGCGCGGCGAGGCCTGGTTGGCCAGCCTGCTGCTCGATCCCGAAAGCGCGACCTGAGTGATGCCCGCGCCCGTGCCGCCCGGACCGGGCGCCGTCCTCGTCGAGCGCCTCCAGGCCAGCCCCTACCGTCTGTCCGATAGCGTCCGCGCCTCGGCACTGTGGCTGGCGATCCTCGACGGTCCGCTCGATCCGCGGGAGTTCCACGAGGTGGGGCTCGCGCTGACGCACGAGCCCGAAGGCGTGCCGCTGCACGACGTGGCCGACGCGTTGGCCGCCGAGCCACTGTCACCTGCGCTGACGAAGCTGTTCCGCTTCCTGCGCGGCCAGCGCAGCCCCAAGCGCACCGAATCGCTGCTCGACCTGTACGTACGCGTCGCGGCGGCCGACGGTCGCATCGGCGAGATCGAACGCCACGCGTTGCTGTTCCTTTCCGACCTGCTGGGCGCGCCGCAGACGCTGCTGGACGAGCGCTGCGAAGCCTTGTTGGGCATTCCGTTCCTGCCGCCGGCGGACCTGTCCGATCCGGACGGTTTCGCCGATGCCGAGGCGGCGGCGATGGCCCGCGAGGCGCGCGCCCGCGCGCACGCCAGTGACGCCGGCCTCGCGGCCCGCGAGTCCGCCCGGCGGCAGGACGCGCTGCGCGTGCTGGGCCTGAAGCCGGACGCCACGCCGATCGCGATCAAGGCGGCCTGGCGCCGCCTGGCCCGCCAGTTCCATCCCGATCGCCAGCCGCAGGGCGACGCCGCCGCGCTGGAGGCGGCGGCCGCGCGCTTCCGCGAGGTGCAGGCGGCCTGGGCCCTGCTCGAGGACGAGGCCCGCGATGCGTGACCTGTATGCCCGGCTCGGGCTCGGCTTCGGTGCCGACGAGGCGGCGCTGCGCAAGGCCGCGCGCGATGCGCGCGACCGCGAGCTCGCGCGCCGCGCCGAAGGCGTGCTGCTGCAGCCCGCCCGCCGCGCCGGCCACGACGCCGTCTATGTGGTCGCCCGCCAGCTGCGCGACTGGCGCATCGAGCTGCACCTCGAGGACGGCGAGTGGGCCCGCGCGCTGGCCGACAGCGACCTCGTCCGCCCGGACCTGCCGCCGGAACCGCTGGCCCGGCCGGCCGGCCGCGCGCCGCGGCCCTGGTGGAAGCGCCTGCTCGGGCGCTGAGGGTTTGGGGCGGATTGACGCTCTTGAGGGAGGGGTGACTATCCTCCGCGCGCCGCCTGAAAGCGGCACCGGCTCAAGAACACTCAGGGAGCAAGATGAATTTGAAAAACTCGGCCGGGCTCCTCATCGTTGCAGCGTCCATCGGGGCGGCCTCCCCGGCCGCTGCGTCCTTGATCGAGTGCAACACCTGCACGGCGCAAACCGCCGCTCACGCCGCGATGATCGGCGAAGGCCGTTTCCTCGTCGCGAACTTCGCGACGGGTGAAGGGTGGGCATTCCATTCCGCCATCGCTCAAGCACGAACCGACTAGGAAGGCGTGTTCGAGGTCCTGCGGTGGTCGGTGACTCCGACAACGCTCACTTCGACGGAGCAAAGCGAGATTCGACGGATCGCCGAGTACTGGAAGGACAATGGCGGCGAGTTGAACTACTTCCGCGAGTTTCGGCCGGATGAGCCCGGCTATCCGGCCGAGATTCCCACGACCCTGTCGGCCTTCGACGTCGTGCAGGCCGTGCAGAGCCGCGACGCCGTGGGGCGCGTCTTGGTGGCTCCTGCGTGGCTGCGTCAACACCCTCGCTTGGAGCAGGCGGTCCAGACCATCAGTTCGGTGATCATGGATTCGCGTCTCGGAAACGTTCCCGTGGCGCGCATCAAGGTGTTCTTCCGGGATGGGACGTCGGCCGAGTTCACCATCACGCCCGACACCACGAATCAGGCGAGATATGTCGAGGGGTCCGCCCGCGACCGGGTCGGAAACCTGATTCCCGACGAGAAACATCAACTCGGCACCATGGGTGCCAACCAGTTCTTCTTCGATCGATCCAGCGATTTCCAGGCGATGTTCAATCACTTTCGGGCTGCCGGGATTCCCATCCGCGACCCGAACGGTTTGGGGCATGGGGGATTCACGGCCTGGATCCAGAACATCGGGAACAACCAGCGCGTCCGCATCCGCTGCGAACATGACTCGGGCGGCGGCGTGGCCCGTTGCATCGTCGAAATCATCCCGTCCATCGGGTTCTGATCAGGCGAAGGGGGCTGGCCCGGCGCCAGCCCTCAGCCCCCGGAGCCGCCCGGCGCCTTGCGCGGCAGCCGCAGGCGGAAAGTCGCACCTTGCCCGGGGACGCTGCTGACGTCGATCCGACCGCCGAGCATCCGCTCGACGAGGCTGAAGACGATGTGCAAGCCGAGGCCGCTGCCGCCTTCGCCGAGCTTGGTGGTGAAGAACGGATCGAAGATCCGCGGCAGGTGGTCGGCCGGGATGCCGACGCCGTCGTCCGCGACCTCGAGTACGAGGTCATTGTCGCCATCCGCCCACGCGGCGATGCGCACGCGGCCCGCCTGGTCGCCGAGGCCGTGCACCATCGCGTTCATCACGAGGTTGGTCAGCACCTGCCCGAGCGGGCCGGGATAGCTGTCCATCACCAGCCCTTCCTCGATCGCGATCTCGACGTGGTGCGAGGTCTTGCGCAGGCGCGGCTGCAGGGTCGCGATCACCTCGACGACCACCTCCGCGAGGTCGAACGCGCGCCGCTGTTCGGAGGTCTGGTCCACCGCGACCTGCTTGAAGCGCTGGATCAGGTCGGCGGCGCGCTTGGCATTGCGCACGATCAGCGACTGCGCGTCCGTCTGCTGGGCGAGGAACTCGGCCAGCGTCGAGCGCTTCAGGTCGCCGCGGTCGAGCTTCTCGCGCAGCTCCTCGAGGCCGTCGCCCAGAGTCGTGGCGACCAGCAGCACGCTGCCCAGCGGCGTGTTGAGCTCATGGGCGACGCCCGCCACCAGCGCGCCGAGCGAGGCGAGCCGTTCCGAGCGCACGAGCTCATCCTGGGCCTGGCGCAGCTGCTCGACCGTGCGCGAGAGCGTGGCGTTGGCCGTGGCCAGGTCCCGGGTGCGATCGGCCACGCGGGTCTCCAGCGCCTCGTTCATCTCCCGCAAGGCGTTCGCCGCCGCCTTGCGGTCGGTGATGTCGAAGAGGCTGGCCAGCAGCATCGGCGCGTCGTCGGCGCCGAAGCGGATCAGGTGCACCTCGGCGTCGAACTCGCTGCCGTCGGGTCGCCGGTGCCGCCACTCGTAGACGCAGGGCTCCCCCGAGAGCGCGGCGGCCTTGTGCGGGATGATGGCTTCCTCCGATGGCGTGCCGTCGTACTGCACCGGGGCGGAGACCTCCCGCACGCCGGCGGCCATCGTCTCCTCGAGGCTGCCGAAGCCGTACATCCGCACGGCCGCGTCGTTGGCGGCGATGCAGAGGTTCCGCCGGGCGTCGACCACGATGACGGGCAGCGGCGATTTCTGGAACAGGACCTGGTTGTAGTCGGCCTGCTCCCGCAAGCCGCGGGCCTGCGCTTCGAGCCGGTCCAGCATCCGGTTGAACGCCAAGGCCAGCTCGCCGACTTCGTCGCGGCTCTCGATCCCGGCGCGCGCCGTGGTGTCGCCGCTCTCGACGATGCGCTCCGCGACCCGCGCGAGGCGACGGACCGGGCCGGTGATCACGCGCTCCAGCAGGAACGCGAGGGCGAGGGCGATCACCAGGGCGGTCGCGCCGATGCTGCCCCAGCGGCGGATCTGCTCGCGGAACCGGGCTTCCAGAAGCTCCAGGCGGCTGTCGAGCAGCAGCGTGCCCGCGGCTCCGCCGCTGCCGGCCTCGACGTCGACGACCACGCGCTGGAGGTCCGGTGGCGTGACCGCGTCCAGCGACGCCTCCCGCCCCACCGGGCATGGCGACGGGGCGGCCACGCCGGCGCTGCTGAATTCGGCGAACAGCCGCCCGTCCTCGCCGTAGAGGCAGGCGCTCCGCACGTGCGGCACGTCGGCGAGCGCCGCGAGGTTCTCGCGCGCCAGCTCCGCGTCGCCGAACAGCAGGGCCGCGGCGCTGCGGTTGGCGACCACCGCCGCCAGCGCGCGTTGCTCGGCCTGCAGCCCGCGGCGCGCCACGAGCTGCTCGCTCTGCAGCGCGAGGCTGGCGAACGCCACCATGGCGGCGCTGGTAACGAAGCCGATCAGCAGCACCAGGCGGGTGCGGATCGAGACGGCCTTGAGGCCGCGCGGGCCTTCGTCGTCCCTCACCGCGAGCCCCCGGACCCAGAGGGGGCGGACGTGCCGTGGCGGACCTGGGCGATCTCCAGCAGGTTCGCGCTGAACCGCAAGGGCGATGCACGGATCGCGTCGAGGTTCACGTGCAGGCGCACGCGGTCGCCCTGCGTCACCAGGGCCACCATGCCGCCTTCGCGGGCGAAGGCGGGGTCGCTGGACACCCCCAGCACGCCGGGCAGGCGCCCGTCCCGCGTCGCGGCGACGAGGTCCGCCGGCACGCCGTCGCCGAGGTAGGCGATCTGGCACCGGGAAAGGGCGGCGAGGTCGGCGGGCCGTTCGATGGCGATCGGCCGCCCCGCGGCCTGGCGCTCGCGCAGGGGATCGAGCCGTTCGCCGAAGGGGTCGGTGCCGAGCACGCAGACGCGGAAGGGCGCATCGGGGGCGCCGAAGCTGCCCGGGGGCCACTCCACGAAGCGGGTGAAGTTGAACAGGAAGGCGGCCTTGAGCGCGTACTCGTCGACCGCGGCGGCGCCGTCGCCGCCCGCCTCCGGGACGGGTCCGGCGACGGCGAGACCCGCCGTGCCCAGCACCGCGGCCAGGACCATCCCCGCCAGCGCCGCCGAGCGATGCCGGCGCCGGGGCGTCATGCCGCGTCGACGTCGCTGTCGGCCAGCGCCGCGTGCGCCAGCCAGCCCGGCAGGTCGTCCACCATCAACGGTGGCGAGAACAGGTAGCCCTGCAGTTCGTGGCAGCCCAGCGCGTTGAGCCGCCGGCGCTGCCGCAGGGTCTCGACGCCTTCGGCCACCACCTTGAAACCGAGCGTTCGGGCCAGGTCGATGATCATCTCGGCGATGCTGCCGCCGCCGCCTTCTGCATCGAGGCCGACCACGAAGCTGCGGTCGATCTTCAGGCGGTCCGGCGCGAGCTTCTCGAGGCTGGACAGCGAGGAATAGCCGGTGCCGAAGTCGTCGATGGCGACGCCCACGCCCATGGCCTTCAGCGCCCCCAGCTTCGGCAGGACGATGTCGGGCGACTGCATGGCCACCGACTCGGTGATCTCGATCTCGAGCGCATGCGCCGGCAGGCCGCCCTCGTCGAGCGCGTCGCCGACCATCTGCTCGAAGCCGGGCACGAGCAGCTGGCTCATCGACACATTCACCGCCATCCGCAGCCCGTGGCCCGCGGCCCGGAGCGCTGCGGCGCGGTGGATGGCCGAGCGCATCGCCCACGCGCCGAGGTCCTTGATCAGGCCGGACTGCTCGGCCACCGGGATGAAGCGGTCCGGGGGGACGAGGCGGCCGTCGTCGGCACGCCAGCGCATCAGGGCCTCGAGGCCCACGACGCGCCCGCTCGCGGCGTCCACCTGCGGCTGGTACATCAGGAACAGGTGCTGCTGGTCGAAGGCCTGTCGCAGCCCGTGCAGCAGGCGCGTGCGTTCCTTGATCTCGGTGGCCACCTCGTGGGAATAGAACGCCACCGAGCGATGGCCGGTCTGCTTGGCGCGCTTCAGGGCCGAGTAGGCCATCTTGATGGCCTCGCCGCCGCTGGCGCACTCGCGGTTGAACTCCACCCCGCCGAAGGACACCGAGAGGCCGATCTGCAGGCCCTCGACCTCGAAC
Source organism: Lysobacteraceae bacterium (assembly GCA_021297925.1). Taxonomy (GTDB): domain Bacteria; phylum Pseudomonadota; class Gammaproteobacteria; order Xanthomonadales; family Xanthomonadaceae; genus Silanimonas. Next base: position 5,563 of record JAJTHD010000291.1, on the reverse strand, counting down.
GGCGGGTCGAGGCGCCGCGCCCAATCGGCGGGCACCAGCGCATCGCGCGGGCCGAAGGCGGCGAAGGTGTCGTTCGCCACGCGGGCCACGCGGACGGCGCTGCCGGCGCCGGCCTCGAGCCGGGCGGCGACGCCATGCAGCAGGGCGTCGCCGATGCGGTCGCCGAAGGTCTCGTTCAACTCGGAGAACTGGTCGATGTCGATCAGCAGCAGCCGCATCGGACCGTCGGGCGGCACCCGCAGCGCCCCATCGATGGTCTCGGCCAGCGCGGAACGGTTTGCCAGGCGGGTCAGGCCGTCGACATAGGCGGCGTCGCGCAGGCGTTCGACGAGGCGCACGCCGTCGGCCGCGCCCGCGGTGTTCTGGACGAACAGCTCGAAGAGCTCCTGCTCCAGCCGGTGGCCGAGGTCGACCGTCGCCAACCAGGCGACGGCATCGCTGCCGGTGCGCGAGGGCAGGTACAGCGCGAGGCCCCCGCCGGCGTGCACGCTGCGCCGCGTGGCGAAGGCCAGTTCGACGGCGTGCGCCTCGGGCGTGTCGCCGAGCTGGTCGATGCGCCGCCACGACCAGTCGGCGTAGCGGCCGGTGGCCGCGACCACCCGGGGCGGTTCGTCGAAGTCGCCGGCACGCCGGCCGCCGCCGCAGAACAGCCCTTCCCCGGGCACGCGGAACAGCATGCCCATGCGTTCCAGCACGCCGAGCGCGAAGGCCGGCATCGTGTTGGCGCCCAGCAGTTCGGTCTGCGCCTCGAGCAGCGCCTGCAGGTCCGACCGGTTCGCCTCCATCGCGTCCAGCGTGCGGTAGCTGCGCAGCGCGGCGGTGAGCACCGTGAACAGGCGCGTGCGCGTCAATTCGCTCTTGATGCGGTAGTCGTTGATGTCGTATTCGCGGATCGCCCGCATCTCCGGCGCGTAGCCCGGCTGGCCGGTGCGCAGGATGATCCGCGGTTTCGCGAGCTTGAGCTCGTCGCGGATGCGCACCACGAGATCGAGGCCCGCGCTCTCCGATTCCATGACCACGTCGAGCATCACCACCGCGACGTCGGGGTGCGACTTCAGAAGCTCGAAGGCGTCGATCGACGATGCGGCGTGCAGGAAGCGCAAGCGCCGGCCGAGGATCTCGACGTCGCGCAGCGCCATGCAGGTCGCCGTGTAGACGTCCGGCTCGTCGTCGACGACCAGGATCGTCCAATACTGCGCGTCCGCGGCGGCGGCGTCCTCGCCCTCCGTCGCGAACACCAGTTGGTCCTCCGCGTCCGCCGGCCTTTGATGGCCCATGGGTTCACCGGTCCTGCGCGGGCTCTCCGCCCGCGACCGGCCTAGCATAGCCATGGATTCCGCCGATGGCCCATCGGCCATCGGCCCTCGCCGCCCCGGCCACCTTCATGCGGCGTCGCGCTGCACCTGGTCGGCCAGCTCCCGCCAGGCGGGCAGGTGCTGTGCGATCCCGCAGCGTTGGAGCCACTCGGTGTCCACCGGCCGGTCGAACGCCAAGGCGGTCGCCACGTGCACGGCGGTCGCCGTGCCATGCACGGCCTCGCCCCGGTGCGGCGCCCGCTGCAGGGCGACGGCCTGGTGCAGCGGCGCGGGGAGGTCCCACAGGGCCAGCAGGTACGCGGCGCCGCGGTCGCACTCGGGGGCCCGGCCGCCGGCCGCCGTATCGCCCAGCCCGGCGAGGGCGAGCAGCGGGCCCAACCCCGCGAGCAGGGCCGCCGTGGCGACCAGGTCCGGGTCGCCGCGCTCGGGCCCGAGGCGCGGCGCCAGCCAGGCGGCCATCAGGCTGCGGCGGCCGATCGACTCGACCTCGGAGGCCGGGCCGCCGCCGCCGTAGAGTTCGGCGGCCAGCACCAGCTGCCGCAGGGTCCGGAGCCCGAGGCGGGACACCGCGAGCGGCAGGCTCGCCACGCCGCGGGAGCCGCCGAACAGCGCCGAATTGGCCAGCTGAAGGACGCGAGCGGCGACCTGCGGGTCGCGTGCGACCAGGGCGGTCACGTCGTCGACGTCGAGATCGTCCTGCTCCAGCGCCCGCTGCACGGCGAGGTAGAGCTTCGGCATCCCCGGGAGCCGCGTCAGGGCCCCGACGCGGGTTCGCAGCACCGGATCGTCCAGGTCGCGGGTGAGGGCCGACAGCGCCAGCAGCCGTTCGGCGATCGCGTCGACGGACTCGTTCTCTTCGACGAGGCCGTGCGCCAGCGCCAGCAGGCGCAGCACCGCATGGTCCTGCGTGCTCGGCGCCTGCAGCAGGCGTGCGGTCGCGGGGGCGGTGTGCAGGAGGTGGCGCAGCAGGGCTTCCGCATCCGCCGTGGCCAGGTCGACCACGGCCGCGTCGACCGGGTGGTCGCGCAGCACCTGCCGGGTCTCGTCCGGATCACGGTAGCTCAGCACGCGCCACTCCAGCCCGCGGGCGAGCAGGGCATCGGCCAGCGCACCGGGACGGTTGGGATCGGGAGTGGCGAAGAGGACGCGCATCCAGGGGGCGGAGTGACGGACGTTTAGCGAGACTAGCGGCGTCGGTGCTTCCAGAGACGAGGTGTCCGTCACAGGATGCGCACGTGCGGGGCCCGGCGCGCGGCGGGTCGCCGGTCGCCCTTTGCTACAGTGCTTCGGCCTCCTCCCGCGGACCCTCCGTGAGCGACGTTGCCCCCCTTTCCGCCGTCCACGCGCCGATGCGCCTGCTGGTTGTTTCGGCCGATCCGGCGCTGGCCGCCGGCCTGGAGTCGGCCTGGGGCGACGGCGGTGCCATCGAGGCCGTCGAGAGCGTCGCGGATGCCCAGGCCCGGGTCCGCGCCGGCGGGATCGATGCGGTGCTGGTGACCCCTCGACTCGCCCAAGGCTCCGGCAACGCCCTGCTCAACCTGCTAAAGCGCGAGGCGCCGGAGGTGCTGCGATGCCTGTTGCTGGACGACCGGTCCGACGCGCCGGCGCTGGCGGCCGTCGACAACGTCCATCGCCTGTTCCATCCGCCGCTTGATGCCGCCGCGCTGCTGACGGCGCTGTGCGCCGTCCGGGACCAGCGGCGCCGCCTCGACCGGCCGGGTCTGGCAGAGGCCATCGGTCGGGTCGGACGCTTGCCGCCGCCGCCGGCCCTGTCGCTGGAGCTGATGCGCCGTACCGAACCGGAAGCCTCGGCCCGCGAGATCGCGGCGCTGGTGCAGCGTGATCCGGCCCTCGCCGCGAAGGTGCTGCGCTTGTGCAACTCGGCGATGTACAGCGGGGGGCGCCGCATCGACGACATCCACACGGCCGTGCTCTGGCTGGGCCATCTGGCGCTGCGCCGCCTGGTGCTGGCCGGCGAGGTGTTCGGCACGATCCGCGGCCAGGCCGGGGAAGATCCGGCCCACACCCTGCGCGCGCAGAGCCTGTTGGCGTCGCGCCTCGCGGCGGCCCTGCTGCCCGGTCCCGCGGCGGACCTCGCGGCCACCGCCGCCCTCCTCGCAGGGGTAGGTCGCCTGCTGCCCGATGCCCGGATGCCCGACGCGGCCGACGGGTCGCCGGAACCGCCCGGACATGCCGAGGCCGGGGCCTACCTGCTCGGCCTGTGGGGACTGCCGGACGTGCTCGTCCAGACCGTCGCCCTGCACCCGACGCCGGCGCTGGCGGGCGAGGCCGGCTTGGGCCTGGTCGGCGCCTGCCATGTGGCGTGGGCCCTTGCGGGCGGGATCCCGTGGGACGACGCGTGGCTTCGCGCGCAGGGCTTCGCCGGGCAGCGGGACGCCTGGGACGCCCTGCTGGCGCAGTACCGGGACGAGGACTGAGGCCGGATGTCGGACGAGGTCGTCGATCCCGTCACCGGCCTGCCCTGGCTGGGTGCCGACAGCGCGCTGCTGGCGGCCTTCCTCGAACCCGCGGGCCGTACGGCCTTCGCGCAGATCGCGCTCGATCGCTTCGTGGGCCTGGTCGACGACCTCGGCGAGGAGGCGGCCGGCCGCGCCTTGGCGGCGGTCGCCCACCGCCTCGAACAGGCCGTCGCGCCGCGCGGGCGGGTGTTCCGGCTGCGCGGGGCCTGCCTGCTGGTCGCCAGTCCGTCGGACGACGCGTTGGCCGATCCCGAGGGCTGGGCCGCGGACCTGCTGCAACGCCTCTCCGCCCCCGTGCCCGTGCCGCCGCTCGTGCTGCGGCTCGGCGGCAGCGCCGGCGTCGCGGTGCATCCCGATGACGCGGCCCCGACCGCGCCGCTGCTGTCCGCCGTGGACCTCGCCTTGTACGAGGCCCAGCGCGCGGGCGTCGGCCTGGTTCGTCGCTGCGGCCGCGCCGTGGGAGCGGGCACCGCGGGCTTCTCGCGCGCGCTGGCGCGCGCGCTCGAGCGCGACGAGTTCGAGCTGCACTACCAGCCCTTCGTCGACGCGGCGGACGGCCGCATCGCCGGCGTCGAGGCGCTGCTGCGCTGGCGTCGCCCGGACGGCACCTGGCTCGCCGCGCCGGCCTTCCTCGCGCGCGCCGAGCAGCTCGGCCTGCTGCCCGGCATCAGCCGGCGCGTCCTCGAGCAGGTCGTGCGGGATGCGCGTCGCTGGCGCCGCGCCGGCTTCGACGACCTGCGCATCGCCGTCAACGTCTCCACCACCCAGCTGCTCGACCGCGACCTCGTCGGCCGGCTGGAGCGCGCCCTCGCCGCCGCCGACGTGGCCTTCGACCAGTTCGAACTGGAGCTGTCGGAGAGCACCCTGGTCCGCGACCTCGGCGCGGTGCGCGAGGCGCTCCGGCGGCTGCGCGGCTTCGGCGTCGGCCTGACGCTGGACGACTTCGGCGTCGGCGGCGCAGGCCTCGTCCACCTGCCGCGCTACCCGCTCTCCAAGATCAAGGTCGACCGTGGTTTCGTGTCCGACGTCCCGCAGGACCACGGCCGGGCGGCCATCGTCCGCGCCATCATCGCGATGGGACGCCAGCTGCACCTCAAGGTGATGGCCGAGGGCGTCGAGACCGAGGCGCAGGTCGGCTACCTGCGCCGCGCGGACTGCGACCAGTTGCAGGGCTTCCTGTTCTCCGGCCCGCTGCCGCCGGAGGCGCTGGAGCCGCTGCTGCGCCAGCGTTACCTGCGTCCGGACCTGTTCGCGCAGGGCGCGGCCTCGCGCACGCTGCTGCTCGTCGACGATGAGGAGAACGTGCTCAAGGCCCTGCAGCGGCTGTTGCGCCGCGACGGCTACCGCGTGCTGTCTGCCAGCCGCGTGTCCGACGCCTTCGAGCTTCTGGCCAGCAACGAGGTCCAGGTGATCGTCAGCGACCAGCGCATGAACGACGTCAGCGGCACCGAGTTCCTCGGCCGGGTCAAGGAGCTCTACCCGCGCACCGTGCGCCTGATCCTTTCCGGCTACACCGACCTCGCCACCGTCACCGAGGCCATCAACAAGGGCGCGATCTACCGCTTCCTCACCAAGCCCTGGGACGAGGAGGACCTGCGCCACCACATCCGCGAAGCCTTCCGCACGTGGGAGGGTCTGCAATGAGCCCTCGGTTGCCGCGTCGCGGCCGGGAGGAGCCATGCGCGTCGTGATGCTCCGCCAACTGCGTCGACTGCCGAACCTGCTGCTCCTTCTTGCTTTGCTGGCGCAGGTGCTGGCCTGGCCCTG
>JAJTHD010000121.1 GCA_021297925.1 Lysobacteraceae bacterium | reverse complement strand
TGAGCTTCAAGGCCCAGGTGCTGCTGCTGACGCCGAAGGAAGTCGAGTACTTCCGCCACGGCGGCCTGCTGCACTACGTGCTGCGCCAGCTGGCGGCGGGCGGCAAGGCCGCCTGAGGTCTCGGCCCTTCCCCGCTCCGCCGAAGCCGCCCCCCCGGGGCGGCTTCGTCGTTTCCGCCTCCCGTCAGCGGACCGTCGGCCGTTGCCAGTCGGCCGCCGCAAGGCGCCATTCCCCGTCGACGAGGCGCCACGTGGAGTCGAGGCGCCGGACGCTCGCATTGTCCGGCGAGAAGCGGTCGAGCCCGGCGACGGCCACGTCCGCCCGGACCGCCGCGCGCCCGCCGTGGAGTTCGACCTCCAGCGGCCCGACGACCGCCTCGACCTTGCGCTGGCCGAGCCGCAGCGCGGCCATGTAGCGGCGCAGGCCCTCGCGATCCATGCCACCGGGACCGGCGAAGTCATCGGTCACGAGCCCGAGCACAGCCTGCCCTTCACCGGCCTCGACGGCGGCCTCCAGAGCCACGATCTGCTGCCGGAGTGCGTCCTCGCCCGGCGGCGGCGAACACGCAACCGACGCGGCCGCGAACATCGTCATGAAGGCCACGCGAAGCAGGCCGTGCGACGGCTTGCCGCCCATGGGGGGCTGTGCTGCAATCGAGCGAATACTCGAAACCGGGCGGGAGGGAACCCGCCCGCCACCGCCACGCCGCAATGAGGTTTTCCCGATGAGCATCGAGCGTCCTTGGTTGTCCAGCTACCCGCAGGGCGTTCCCGCGGAAATCGACCTGGCGGAGTTCCCGTCCATCGTATCCGTGCTCGACAACGCCATCGAGATGTACCGCGATCGCCCGGCCTTCTCCAACATGGGGAAGGTGCTGACCTATGGCGAGGTCGACCGCCTCAGCCGCCAGTTCGCGAGCTACCTCATCAACGACCGCAAGCTGAAGAAGGGGGACCGCGTCGCCCTGATGATGCCGAACGTCCTCCAATACCCGATCGCGATCTTCGGCGCGCTGCGCGCCGGCCTGACCGTGGTCAACACCAACCCGCTGTACACGCCCCGCGAGCTCAAGCACCAGCTGGTCGACTCCGGCGCGAAGGTGCTGGTCGTGCTGGAGAACGTCGCCCAAACGGCGGCCGAGGTCGTGCGCGAGACGCCGGTCGAGCAGGTCATCGTGACCTCGATCGGCGAACTGCTCGGCTTCCCCAAGGGTCGCATCGTCGACTTCGTCATCAAGTACGTGAAGAAGATGGTGCCGGACTACGACATCCCCGGCGCGATCGACTTCCGCACGGCCCTCTCCCGCGGCGCGGCCGCGACACTGCCGTCGGTGGCGCTGTCGAGCGACGACATCGCCTTCCTGCAGTACACCGGCGGCACCACCGGCGTCGCCAAAGGCGCGATGCTGACGCACCGCAACCTCGTCGCGAACATGCAGCAGGCGTCCGCGTGGATCGGCGGGAACGCGAAGCTGGGCGAGGAGATCATCATCACCGCCCTGCCGCTCTACCACATCTTCGCGTTGACGGCGAATTGCCTCGTCTTCATGAAGTTCGGCGGACTCAACCACATGATCACCAACCCGCGCGACATGCCCGGGTTCGTCAAGGAGCTGAAGTCGGTCCGATTCACCGCGATCACCGGCGTCAACACGCTGTTCAACGGCCTGCTGAACACCCCCGGCTTCGACACCATCGATTTTTCTTCGCTGCACCTGACGCTGGGCGGCGGCATGGCCGTCCAACGAGCGGTCGCGGAGCGCTGGAAAAAGGCCACCGGTTGCACGCTCGTGGAGGCCTACGGCCTCACCGAGACGTCGCCGGCGGCGTGCATGAACCCCCTGGACCTCCCCGCCTTCAACGGAGCCATCGGTCTGCCGATCTCCTCGACGACCGCCTGCATCAAGGATGACGAGGGCCGGATGCTCGCCGTGGGCGAGGTCGGCGAGCTCTGCCTGAAGGGCCCACAGGTCATGCGCGGCTACTGGCAACGCCCCGAGGAAACCGCCAAGGTCATCGATGCCGACGGCTGGCTGCACACCGGCGACATGGCCAAGATGGACGAGGCCGGCTTCTTCTACATTGTCGACCGCAAGAAGGACATGATCCTGGTCTCGGGGTTCAACGTGTACCCGAACGAGATCGAGGATGTCATCGCCACGATGCCGGGCGTGCTCGAGGTCGCCGCGGTCGGCATCCCCGATGAGAAGTCCGGCGAGGCGGTCAAGGTCGTCATCGTGCGCAAGGACACGGCGCTCACCACCGAGCAGGTCAAGGCCTTCTGCAAGGAGAACCTGACCGGCTACAAGCATCCGAAGGTCGTCGAGTTCCGGACCGAGCTCCCCAAGACCAACGTCGGCAAGATCCTCCGCCGCGAACTCCGGGAATCGGCGGCACGAGCGTCGACCTGAGCCGGCCTCGATGCCACGAGTCGAACGGCGTCTCTCGGTCAACGAGCTCCAGCCCGGCATGTTCGTGTGCCGGATGGACGGGCGTGCGTGGGAGGGCACGCCCTTCCCGCTACAGGGCGTCTTGGTCCGCACGCCGGACGACATCATCCAGCTGCGCCGTTTCGCGGAGTATGTGTTCGTCGACCGCGAGCGCAGCTATGACGGCAGTCCCGAAGCGGTGCTGCTGGCACTCGACTACGGCGGCGGCGGCAGCCGTCTGCGCCCGCTGCCACAGGCCACCCGCTACGCGACGACTGCCACGGTCGAGGAGGAGCTGCCACGCATCAAGTTCGCGGCAAACGAGGCCCAGAAGCTCGCGCGGCGGCTGACCGAGGACCTGCGCGACGGGCGCCGCCTGTCCATCGACGAGATCGGTACGGTCGTCGAGCCCGTCGTCGCCAGCGTCATCCGCAACCCCGATGCGTATTTCTGGCTCTCCACGCTGCGCGAGCGGGATCCCTACGCCTACAGCCATGCGGTGAACTGCGCCGCTCTGATGTCGGCCTTCGGGCGCCAACTTGGCTTCCCGGGCCCGGTACTCGTCGAACTCGCGAGTGCCGGCATGCTGATGGATCTCGGCATGGGTTCGCTGCCCGAAGGAACCACGAACCACGACCGCCCCCTGGACGACGTCCAGCGCCATGCGATGCAGCGCCATGTGGAGTCGAGCCTCGCCATGCTCGACGCGGCGCCAGGGACGACGCCTTTGATCCGCAGCGCGGTCGCCCACCACCATGAACGACACGACGGCAGCGGCTACCCGGACGGACGCCGCGGTTTCGAGATCCCCCTGGAAGCACGCATGCTTGGCATCGTGGACAGTTTCGACGCGATGAGCTCCGTGCGGCCGCACCAGCCCGCGCAGGCGCGCCACCATGTCCTGCAGGTCCTCTACCGGGAGCGGGGCACGCTGTTCCAGCCGGAGCTGGTCGAGCAGTTCAGCCAGAGCATCGGCGTGTATCCGACGGGTTCGCTCGTGGAGCTTTCGAGCGGCGAAGTCGCGGTGGTCACCGCCCAGAACAGCGCAAGGCGGTTGATGCCCAAGGTGACCGTCCTGACGCACCCGGACAAGACCGTGAACCCCGCGTTCCGCCAAGTGGACCTGTTCCGCCAGGACGTGGCGGCCGTCCACCGGCTGACCATCCAGCGCGCTCTTCAGCCGGGAGCCTATGGCCTTGACCTTGCCGAACTCTTCCTTTGAACCCCCGCAAGGCTGGCCCGCCATCCGGGCCGCCTGCGGCACCCTGCTGGCGGGGGCGGCGGGAGGCGCATCGGTGGCCTTCGTCCATCTGCACATCCGGCAATGGCCGGAGCTCGTCGCCGCCCACGGGCTGGAAGCGGCCGAATCGGCGCTGCGCGAAGCGGAAGCCCGCCTGACCGCGGTGCTTCGCACCGGCGACCACCTGTTCCGCAGCGGTCTGGGCGACCTTTGCCTGATCCTGCCCAGACTGCTCGGCGACGGCCATGCCACGTTGGCGGCTCAGCGCTTCCTCCGCGAACTCGAGCCGCCATTCCCGCTCGACGGCACCGCCGTCCACCTCTTGCCGACCCTGGGCGTCGCGCTGGCCACCGACCCCGCCGAGTCGCCCGAGTCGCTGCAGCGTCGGGCCGCCACGGCCGTCGTCCATGCCTTGCGCGACGGGCAGCCGGTCGGGATCGCGGCGCAGTTCGGCGCCGACCGGATGGTGCATGAATTGCGTGACGCGCTTGCCCGCAACGCCTTGGAACTCGAGTACCAGCCCATCGTTACGCTGCCGGAGCGGCGCGTGGTCGGCTACGAAGCCCTCGCGCGATGGTGCCGGACCAGCGGCGGACGCGTCGCGCCGTCGGTGTTCATCCCTATGGCGGAGGACGCGGGCCTTGCGGCGGAGTTGACGCGATGGAGCCTACAAGTCGCGCTGCGGGAGTTCGCCCCCCTGCACCGACGCCGTCCGGACCTCTATTGCGCCGTCAACCTCTCCGCGCGTGCCTTCGACGACCCCTCCGTGCCGGAGCAGGTCCTGGCCGCCCTCGCCGTGTGGCAACTGCCTCCCGAGGCCTTGATGAGCGAGGTCACCGAGACGGCGATCCTGCGAAACGTGGGCCAGAACGCGCAGGCTCTCGCGGAACTTGCGTCCCACGGCGTGCGCCTCGCCATCGACGACTTCGGGCAGGGCTACTCGTCGCTGGGCTACCTCCGCCACCTGCCCGCGGGCGTGCTCAAGGTCGACCAGAGCTTCGTCGCCGCGGTCGACGACCCGCGCAGCCGCGTGCTGCTCGAAGCCATCACCCGAATGGGGCAAAGGCTCGGCATGCGAACGGTCGCCGAGGGCGTCGAGGACGACGCCATGCTGGGAGCGGCCCTCGAAGCCGGCTGCGATTTCGGTCAAGGGTGGCTGTTCGGCCGGCCAGCCCCGATGGCCCTCTGGCTCGAGGACTGAGCAACCGCGCTTGCCCTCAGCCCTCCGGGCGCATGTAGGGGAACAGCAGCACGTCGCGGATCGAGGCACGGTCGGTCAGCAGCATCACCAGGCGATCGATGCCGATGCCGAGACCACCGGTCGGGGCGAGGCCCACTTCCAGCGCCCGGATGTAGTCGGCGTCGAAGTGCATGGCCTCGTCGTCGCCGGCGTCCTTGGCCTCGACCTGCGCCTTGAAGCGCGCCGTCTGGTCTTCCGGGTCATTGAGCTCGGAGAAGCCGTTGGCGATCTCCTTGCCGCCGACGAACAGCTCGAAGCGGTCGGTGATGCCCGGCTCGGTGTCGCTCTCGCGGGCCAGCGGGCTGACCTCCACCGGGTAATGCGTGATGAAAGTGGGCTGCACGAGGTTCCCCTCGACGAGCTTTTCGAAGAGCTCCAGCAGCAGCTTGCCCCAGCCGTAAGACGGTTTCACGTGGATGCCGTGGCGGGCGCAGTGCCTAGTCAGCGCTTCGCGGTCGCGGCAGTCGGCGGCGGTGATGGCCGGGTCGGCCTCGCGCACCGCGTCGTCCATGCGCCAGCGACGGAAGGCGGGCTTAAGGTCGATGTCGCGCCCTTCCCACGTCAACGCGG
>JAJTHD010000263.1 GCA_021297925.1 Lysobacteraceae bacterium | reverse complement strand
CCCGCCACCCGTGAGCACCCCGACGCCCCTGACCTACCGCGACGCGGGGGTCGACATCGACGCCGGCAACGACCTCGTCGAGCGCATCAAGCCGCTGGTTAAGCGCAGCTTCCGTCCCGAGGTGATGGGCGGCCTCGGCGGCTTCGGCGCCCTGTTCGACCTCTCGGGCAAGTACCGCGAGCCGGTGCTCGTCTCCGGCACCGACGGCGTGGGCACCAAGCTCAAGCTCGCCCAGCAGCTGAACCGCCACGACACCATCGGCATCGACCTCGTGGCCATGTGCGTCAACGACGTGCTGGTGCAGGGCGCCGAGCCGCTGTTCTTCCTCGACTATTTCGCCACCGGCAAGCTGCACATCGACACCGCCGCAGCCGTCATCGGCGGCATCGCCCGCGGCTGCGAGCTCTCGGGCTGCGCGCTGATCGGCGGCGAGACCGCCGAGATGCCCGACATGTACGCGCCCGGCGAGTACGACCTGGCCGGTTTCTGCGTGGCCGCGGTCGAGAAGAGCGAACTGCGCGACGGTGGCCGCGTGCGCGAAGGCGACGTGCTGCTCGCCCTGCCCTCCTCGGGCCCGCACAGCAACGGCTACTCGCTGATCCGCAAGGTGCTGGCCCGCGCCGGCTTCGACGCGGCCAAGGGCGGCCTCGATCTGCAGGTCGGCGGCGTGCCGCTGATCGACGCGCTGATGGCCCCGACGCAGCTCTACGTGAAGCCGATCCTGTCGCTGCTGCAGGCCTTCCCGGGCGCCGATTCGCCGATCCACGGCATGGCGCACATCACCGGCGGCGGCCTCACCGAGAACATCATCCGCGTCATCCCCGATGGCCTCGGCCTCGACATCGACGCCAGCACCATCGTGCTGCCACCGGTGTTCGAGTGGCTGCAACGCGAAGGCGCCATCGCCGACGCCGAGATGTGGCGCACCTTCAACTGCGGCATCGGCTTCGTACTGGTGGTGCCGGAATCGTCCATCGGGGCACTGTCCGCGCCGCTCGCCGCCGCTGGCCTGCCGCCGCGCCCGATCGGCCGCGTGGTGAAGAGCGCCGGCGCGTCGGTGCACGAGCGCGTGCGCATCGGATGAGCCTGCGCCTCGCGGTGCTCGCCTCGGGCCGCGGCAGCAATTTCGCGGCCTTGCGGCAGGCCTGCGCAGACGGCCGCATCGACGGCCGGGTGGTCGGCCTGTTCTCCGACAAGCCCGGCAGCGGTGCGGTGGCGCTCGCGCGCGAGGCGGGCCTGCCGGCCTGGGCGGAAAGCCCGAAGGCCTTCGCCACGCGCGAGGCCTTCGACGCGGCCATGTTCGACGCCATCCTCGCGGTTCAGCCCGACCTCATCGTCTGTGCGGGATACATGCGCATCATCGGCGCCGCCGCGATCGCCCGTTTCCCGAACCGCATGATCAACATCCATCCCTCGCTGCTGCCGCGCCACCCCGGCCTGCACACGCACCAACGCGCGCGGGATGCCGGCGATGCCGAACACGGCGCGAGCGTCCACATCGTCATCCCAGAGCTGGACGCCGGGACGGTGCTCGCCCAGGCCCGGGTGCCCGTGCTTCCCGGTGACGACGCCGAGACGCTCGCCGCCCGGGTGCTGGTCGTCGAGCACCCGCTGCTCGTGGCCTGCGTGGCCGCGGTGTCGCGGCACGCGCTCGCCCTGGACCCGCCGCGATGGCAGGACCTCCCCCTGGCCTCGCCGCTCCAGCTCGAAGGCGACCGCCTCGTCCCCTCCCCTTCCTGACCACTCCCACGGACTTCCCCCATGCCCCGATTCCCGCGTGTCCTGCTTTTCGCGGCGCTGATGGCCGGCGGGGCGGACGCCGCGCCCGTCCCGGCGTTCAGCGAGCGCTACGAAGTCCGCCGCAACGGTGATCGGCTCGGCGAGGCGACGCTCTCCCTGGAAGTGGATGAGCGCGGCGGGCGACTCGCCCAGCGTACGGAGGGCACCGCCGGGCTGGCCCGGATCCTCGGCGTCCGCATCGACGAGCGTTCGACCTTCGCCTGGCGGCCGGACGGTCGACCGGAGACCCGCGAGTACGCGTACGACCAATCCACGAGCGTCAACCAGCGACGCCGTGGCGCCCGCGTCGACGCCGGCACCGGCACGATCCGGCTCACGGACAAGGGTGAGGTGCAGGACGTTCCCTACGTCGATGGTGTCGTGGACCGGCAGCTGCTGACGCTGGCCCTGATGCAGGCCGTGGCGGCCGGCCGCCGGGGCGAGCTGGTCTTCCGCGTCGTCGGCCGCCGCGCCGTCGAGGACCAGACGTGGCGGATCGGTGCCGAGGGCGAGGTTCCCGGCGGCGGCCGCGGCGTCCGGATCGAGCGCATCCGGCAGACCGCGGACGGCCGGCGCACGGTGCTCTGGCTCGATCCCCGAGCGCCGCACGTGCCGCTGCGGATCGAGCAGCACGAGGACGACGGCGAGTCGGTCGAGATGCGCCGCCTCGCAACCCGAGGCGCTCAGGGCGGGGGCGTAAGCCCCAGCGACGCGGCGCCGGCGCGCAGCAGCACGAGCCCGACGGGCCACAGTCCCAGCACGCCCCAAGCGGTCGCCAACATCGCGACGAACACGCGGTAGAGCAGCACGAAGTAGACGAGCGTCACGACCAGCCAGCCGACCGAGAGCAGGAACATCAGCCCGTCGTCCGCAAGCAGCGCGAGCGATGCGCAGACGATGGCCAGAGCCGGCAGCGTGTTGTTGAGCGGGATCCCGCCGATCGGGATGGCCAACAGTAGGCCGGCCACGGCGACCAGCACGCCGGCGGTGCGCCGCCCCCTCGCCCCCTCCGTCCAGTGGCCGAGCCGCGGCCGGACCACCTTGCCCGCCCAGCCCAGGACCCGTTCGGCCGCCCGGGCGAGCTGGGCCCACTGCGCGGCGTCGAGGCCGGCGACGGCCAGGGAGCCGGGCAGCCACGGCCGGACGTCGCCGCGCGCCAGCTGCCAGCCGAGCGCCGCGAGGGCCAAGCCGCCCAGGGACGACAGCGGGCCGAGCGAGATCGGCTGCAGGAACGGCAGGCAGAGCACGACCAGGGCGACGGCGAAGGCCGAGGCACCGCCCCCGGACAGCACCTCGCCGACGCTCGGGGGCCGCGGCGCGACCGCGGCCGCGCGCAGGGCCTCGAGGATGTCCTCGCCGACGCGCTGCACGCGATCAGCCCGGCAGGCGGCGGATGCGCGCGCCGAGCCCGCCCAGCTTCTCTTCGATGTTCTCGTAGCCGCGGTCGATGTGGTACACGCGGTCGACCGTCGTTTCGCCGTTGGCGACGAGCCCGGCCAGCACCAGCGAGGCGGAGGCGCGGAGGTCGGTGGCCATGATCGGCGCGCCGGTCATCCGCTCGACGCCGCGGATGATCGCGGTGTTGCCCTCGATGCGGACGTCGGCGCCGAGGCGCGTCAGTTCGTTGAGGTGCATGAAGCGGTTCTCGAAGATCGTCTCGGTGATGACGCCCACGCCCTCGGCGATGGTGTTCATCGCCGCGAACTGCGCCTGCATGTCGGTCGGGAACGCCGGGTACGGGGCGGTGGTCAGGCTCACCGCCTTCGGGCGGCGACCGCGCATGTCGACCTCGATGAAGTCCGCCCCGGTGTTGACGTGGGCGCCGGCCTCCTCGAGCTTCGCCAGCACCGCGTCCATGGTGTCGGCACGGGTGCGGCGCGCCATCACGCGCCCGCCGGTCATCGCGCCGGCCACGAGGAAGGTGCCGGTCTCGATGCGGTCGGGCAGCACGTCGTAGCGGCCGCCGTGCAGGCGGTCGACGCCGTGGATGGTGATCCTGTTGCTGCCCGCGCCCTCGACGCGGGCGCCCATGGCGTTGAGGCAATGGGCGAGGTCGACGACCTCGGGTTCCTGCGCGCAGTTCTCGAGCACCGTCGTGCCCTCGGCCAGCGTCGCGGCCATCATCACGTTCTCGGTGCCGGTCACGGTGACCATGTCGAAGACGTAGCGTGCGCCCTTCAGCCGCTTGGCCGTGGCCTTGATGAAGCCGCCCTCCACCACGACCTCGGCGCCGAGCGCCTGCAGGCCGCGGATGTGCTGGTCGACCGGACGCGAACCGATGGCGCAGCCGCCCGGCAGCGCGACCTGGGCGTGGCCGAAGCGCGCGACCAGCGGGCCGAGCACGAGGATCGAAGCGCGCATGGTCTTGACCAGCTCGTAGGGCGCCACGGTATTGGTCACGTGGCGCGGATCGGCGGTGATGGTCAGCTTCTCGTCGACGATAAGCTGCACGCCCATCTCGCCCAGCAGCTCCATCGTCGTCGTGACGTCGTGCAGGTGCGGCACGTTGCCGATCTCGACGGCGTTCTCGGCCAGCAGCGTGGCGCAGAGGATGGGCAGCACCGCGTTCTTGGCGCCGGAGATCTGCACTTCGCCGTTCAGGGCTTCGCCGCCGGCGATCACGATCTTGGCCATCAGGCGCGCTCCGCTTCGGCCGGCGTCAGGGTGCGCAGCGCCAGCGCGTGGATCTCGCCGCCCAAGCGGGCGCCCAGCGTGGCGTAGACCATTCGGTGGCGGGCGATCGGGAGCTTGCCCTCGAAGGCCTCGCTGACGACGGTGGCCTCGAAGTGCACGCCGTCGGCGCCTTCGACGTGGACCCGGGCGCCGGGCAGGCCAGCTTCGATGAGCTGGCGCACGAAATCTGCGTTCATGTGGGGTGCGAGGAGCGGGCGGGCCGCTGCCGTAGACTTGGCTTTCCATTGTACCCGCGAAGCCTCCCCATGAGCGCGCCACCGGCCCTGAACGCCCCGAGCCCGGACGTGCTGTCCGCCGGCCGCCGCGTCATCCGCGAGGAGGCCGCGGCGCTCGCCGCGCTGGCCGACCGGGTCGACGCCGCCTTCGCCGCGGCCTGCGCGCGGGTGCTGGCCTGCCACGGCCGCGTCGTGTGCACCGGCATGGGCAAGTCGGGCCATATCGCCCGGAAGATCGCCGCCACGCTCGCCTCCACCGGCACCCCGGCCTTCTTCATGCATCCGGGCGAAGCCAGCCACGGCGACCTCGGCATGGTGACCGAGCGCGACGTCGTGTTGGCGCTGTCCTATTCCGGCGAGAGCGACGAGATCCTGATGATCGCGCCGGCGCTGAAGCGCATGGGCGTGCCGCTGATCGCCATGACCGGGCGCCCGGGCTCGTCGATGGCCCAATTGGCCGATGTGCACCTCGACGTCTCGGTGCCCTCCGAGGCCTGCCCGCACAACCTCGCCCCGACCACCAGCACCACCGCCTCGCTGGCCCTCGGCGACGCGCTGGCCGTGGCGGTGCTCGAGGCCCGCGGCTTCACGCCCGAGGACTTCGCCCGCTCGCACCCGGCCGGCGCCTTGGGCCGCCGCCTGCTGCTGACCATCCGCGACGTCATGCACGCCGGCGACGACGTGCCGCGCGTCGCCGCGGAGGCCTCGATCGCCGAGGCGCTGGTGGTGATGAGCCGCGGCCGCCTCGGCATGACCGCCGTCGTCGATGCGGACGGCCGCCTCGTCGGCGTGTTCACCGACGGCGACCTGCGTCGCGCGCTCGACGACCCGGCGCTGGACGTGCGCGGCGACGCGGTGGCGAAGGTGATGGGCCGCTCGCCCAAGACCATCGCGCCGGACGAGCTCGCCAGTGCGGCCGTCCACGCGATGGAGGAGCACAAGGTCAATGCGCTGGTGGTCGTCGACGCCGAGCGGCGCGTCGTCGGTGCGCTGAACTTCATCGACCTGCTCAACGCGCGGGTGGTCTGAGCCATG
>JAJTHD010000077.1 GCA_021297925.1 Lysobacteraceae bacterium | reverse complement strand
GCTGGACCTGTCGAAGCTCAAGGCCCTCGTCCTCGACGAGGCCGACGAGATGCTGCGCATGGGCTTCATCGACGACGTCGAGGCGGTGCTGAAGAAGACCCCGCCGGAGCGCCAGGTCGCCCTGTTCTCGGCGACCATGCCGCCGCCGATCAAGCGCATCGCCCAGACCTACCTCAAGGACCCGGTGGAAGTGGCCATCAAGGCCAAGACCACCACGGCCACCAACATTCGCCAGCGGATGTGGATGGTCAGCGGCCTGCACAAGCTCGATGCCCTCACCCGCATCCTCGAGGCCGAGACCTACGACGCGATGATCATCTTCGCGCGCACCAAGCAGGCCACGCAGGAGCTCGCCGAGAAACTCGCGGCCCGCGGTCTCGCCGCCGCCGCCATCCATGGCGACGTGCAGCAGGCCCAGCGCGAGCGTACGATCCAGCAGCTCAAGGACCGCAAGATCGACATCCTCGTCGCCACCGACGTGGCGGCCCGCGGCCTCGATGTCGAACGCATCAGCCACGTGCTGAACTACGACATCCCCTACGACACCGAGAGCTACGTCCACCGCATCGGCCGCACCGGCCGCGCCGGGCGCAGCGGCGAAGCCATCCTGTTCGTGAGCCCGCGCGAGCGCGGCATGCTCAAGGCCATCGAGCGCGCCACGCGCCAGCCGATCGAGCCGATGACCTTGCCCTCGGTGCAGGCGGTGAACGACTCGCGCATCAACCGCTTTCTCGACCGCATCACGCAGGCCCGGCAGATGGAGGGCCTCGAACCCTTCCGTGCCCTGGTCGAGCGCTACGAGACCGAGCACAACGTGCCGGCGATCGAGATCGCCGCGGCGCTCGCACGCGTGTTGCAGGGCGACACGCCGCTGCTGATGGAGCCGCCCAGCCGCCCCGAGCGCGAGGAGCGCCCGGAGCACCGCGAGCGCGTCGATTTCGACAAGCTGCCGCGCCAGCCGCGCGGGGAGCCGATGAGCTGGCGCCCCGAAGCGCGCATGCCCCGCGAGGACGGCCCGCCGAAGGCCCGCCCGCCGAAGTTCGACGCACCGCGCGCCCCCGAACCCGGCTTCGCGACCTACTGGATCGCGGTCGGCCACGCCCATCGCGTGAAGCCCGGCAACATCGTGGGTGCGATCGCCAACGAGGCTGGCCTCGATGCCGCGCACATCGGGCGCATCAACATCCGGACCAACGACACGCTGGTCGACCTGCCCGAAGGAATGCCCAAAGAGGTGATGGCCCACCTGAAGAAGGTGCGCGTCGCCGGCCAGGCGCTGATGCTCAAGCCCTACGACCCGGACAAGGACGATGCCGCGGACCACGACGCCGCTGCGCCCCGCTTCCCGCGGCGCGAGGGCTTCAAGCCCGGCGGCTACAAGGGCAAGGCTTTCAAGCCGGGCTTCGGCAAGGCGTCGCGGGGCGACTGAGCCCCGCCTCGGGCGTCAGTAGCCTTCGGCGTCGAGCGTGGCGCGCACCGCCGCGTGGGTGGCACGGACGCCTTCGCCGGGCGACGGCCCGAAGCGGCTGACGGCGACGATCGCCAGGGTGGCCGCGGCGAATCCGGGCACGATCTCGTACAGGGCGCTGTGCCCCCCGGCGACCACGAGCTCTTTCCAGAGGATCACCGTGGCGGCACCGCCGACCATGCCGGCGAGCGCGCCGTCGCGGGTCATCCGCCCCCAGAACAGCGACAGCACGACCACCGGACCGAATGCGGCACCGAAGCCGGCCCACGCGTACGCCACGAGGCCGAGCACCCGGCTGTCGGGATCGCGGGCGATTCCGATGGCCAACAGGGCGACCGCGAGGACCATCGCCCGGCCGAACCACACCAGCTCGCGCTGCCCGGCCTGCGGGCGCACGAAGCCCTTGTAGAAGTCCTCGGTCAGCGCGCTGGAGCACACCAGCAGCTGGCAGGACAGGGTGCTCATGATCGCCGCGAGGATGGCCGACAGCAGCACGCCGGCGATCCACGGGTTGAACAGCAGCGTCGACAGCTGGATGAACACGCGCTCGGGGTTCTGCGCGACCGGGCCGAGCTGTTCCGGGTGCTGGGCAAAGTAGGCGTTGGCGAAGAAGCCCACGGCCATCGCGCCGCCGAGGCACAGGATCATCCACGCCATGCCGATGCGGCGGGCCGCCGGGATGGCGCGCAGCGACGAGGCCGCCATGAAGCGGGCGAGGATGTGCGGCTGGCCGACGTAGCCGAGGCCCCAGGCCAGCAGCGAGACGATGCCGACGACGCCCAGTGCACCGCCGTTGAACGGATCCAGTTTGGCCGGATCGACCTCTTCCACGAGCGCGAGGCTCGCGGCAAGGCCGCCGCTGTCCAGCACCACCACCACGGGCACCAGCAGGAGCGCGAAGATCATCAGCGTCGCCTGCACCGTGTCGGTCCAGCTCACCGCGAGGAAGCCGCCCACGAAGGTGTAAAGGATCGTCGCGGCCGCGCCCCACCACAGGGCTTCGGCGTAGGGCACGCCGAACACGCTCTCGAACAGACGCGCTCCGGCCACGATGCCGCTGGCGCAGTAGATGGCGAAGAACACCAGGATCACCGTCGCGGACACCACGCGCAGCACGCGGGCGCGGTCCTCGAAGCGGTGC
Organism: Lysobacteraceae bacterium; assembly: GCA_021297925.1. Taxonomy (GTDB): domain Bacteria; phylum Pseudomonadota; class Gammaproteobacteria; order Xanthomonadales; family Xanthomonadaceae; genus Silanimonas. The sequence continues at coordinate 686 of JAJTHD010000077.1, read as the reverse complement.
GTGAAGTAGTCCGGCAGGGTGAGCGCGTTGCGGGTGCGCTCCGTGTAGACGCGCAGCGGTCCGGCGACGTACTTCCAGTTGGCCCAGGCGCCGACCACCAGCCCGAGCGCGATCCAGCCTTCCGAAGCGCCGCCGAGGTAGAGCGCGCCCGGCAGGCCCATCAGCAGCCAGCCGCTCATGTCCGAGGCGCCGGCCGACAGCGCGGTGACCCAACTGCCGAGGGACCGCCCCCCGAGGATGTAGTCGTCAAAAGTGCGGGTCGAACGCCAGGCGACGACACCGATGAGGACCATCGCGGCGAGGTAGAGGCCGAAGGTGGTGAGCAGCGGCGTTCCAGTCGTCATGCGCGTTCCACGGGGCGGCGGGGACGGCGCAGCATGCCTCAGGGGGGCGCGGGCGCGATATGCCCGGCGGCCTCGATGGGGCGCAGGTCCGGCGCCAGCGCGACGCGCTCGTCGAAGACGAAGCAGGCCCCCTGCCAATGCGCGGCACCGATCGCCTCGAACCAGCCGAGGATGCCGCCCTCGAGCTGGCGGACGTCACCGAATCCGTGGGCCCGCAGCCAGGGCGCGGCCTTCTCGCAGCGGATCCCCCCGGTGCAGAAGCTGACGACCGTGGCCCCGGCGAGGCGGTCGTGCACCGCGCCCACAGCCTCCGGCAAAGCGACGAAATCGTCGATCGGCAGG
>JAJTHD010000116.1 GCA_021297925.1 Lysobacteraceae bacterium | reverse complement strand
GCCCTTCGCGCCGAACTCGCCCTACTCGGCCTCGAAGGCATCCTCCGACCACCTCGTGCGTGCCTTCCACCCCACCTACGGGTTGCCGGTGCTGACGACGAACTGCTCGAACAACTACGGGCCGTTCCAGTTCCCCGAGAAGCTGATCCCGCTGATGATCCAGAAACTGGTCAAAGGCGAACCGCTGCCGGTCTACGGCGACGGCAGCAACATCCGTGACTGGCTGTTCGTCGGCGACCACTGCGCGGCCATCCGCGACGTTCTGGCGGGCGGCCGCGTTGGCGAGACCTACAACGTCGGCGGTGATGCCGAGCGCCGCAACATCGACGTGGTGCACGCCTTGTGCGATGCCATCGACCAGCGCCGCCCGCGCGCCGACGGCCAGTCGCGCCGCGTGCAGATCACCTTCGTGAAGGACCGCCCCGGCCACGACAAGCGCTACGCCATCGACGCCAGCAAGCTGAAGCGGGAGCTGGGCTGGGCGCCGACGCTGAGCTTCGAGCAGGGCCTCGCGCGCACCGTCGACTGGTACCTCGCCAACGAGGTCTGGGTCGGCAAGATCCTCGACGGCAGCTACCGCCTCGAACGCATCGGCACGCAAGGCTGAGGAGACCGCCATGACGCAACGCAAGGGCATCATCCTCGCCGGCGGCTCCGGCACTCGGCTGTATCCGATCACCAAGGGCGTCAGCAAGCAGCTGCTGCCGGTGTACGACAAGCCGATGATCTATTACCCCTTGAGCGTGCTGATGCTGGCCGGCATTCGCGAGGTGCTGATCATCAACACGCCGCACGAGCAGGGGATGTTCAAGGCCCTGCTGGGGGACGGCTCGCAGTGGGGCATGCGCTTCGAGTACGTCGCACAGCCCAGCCCCGACGGCCTCGCGCAGGCGCTGATCCTCGCCCGCGAATTCCTCGACGGCGCGCCGTCCTGCCTCGTCCTCGGCGACAACATCTTCCACGGCAGCGGCTTCACCGAACTGCTGAAGCGCGCCGACGCGCGCGAATCCGGCGCGACGGTGTTCGGCTACTGGGTGAAGGACGCCAAGTCCTACGGCGTGGCCGAGTTCGATGCGCAGGGGCGCGTCGTCGGCCTCGAGGAGAAGCCTGCGCAGCCGAAGTCGAACTACGCCGTCACCGGTCTGTACTTCTACGACGGTCGCGCACCCGAATTCGCCGCTGCGCTGAAGCCCTCACCGCGCGGCGAGCTGGAGATCACCGACCTCAACCGCCGCTACCTCGAGGACGGCTCCTTGCACCTCGAGAAGATGGGGCGCGGCTACGCCTGGCTCGACACCGGCACGCACGAGTCGCTGCTGCAGGCCGGCAACTTCATCGAGACGATCGAACAGCGCCAGGGCCTGCGCGTGGCCTGCCCCGAGGAGATCGCCTACTTCAACCGCTGGATTGATGCCAGCCAGCTCGAGGCCCTCGCCGCACCGCTCGCGAAGAACGGCTATGGCCAGTACTTGCTGTCCCTGCTCACCCACGGCCCGGTCGCATGAGAGTGATCGGCACGGACCTGCCCGGCTGCCGGATCATTGAGCCGGCCGTGTTCGGCGACGCGCGGGGCGCCTTCTTCGAGAACTGGAATGCCGCGCGGTTCGCGGAGGCCGGCATCCACGCCACCTTCGTCCAGGCCAACGTCTCCACCTCCGTTCAGGGCGTGCTTCGCGGCCTGCATTACCAGTGGCCGAATCCGCAGGGCAAGCTCGTGCAGGTGCTCGAGGGCGAGGTGTGGGACGTCGCCGTCGACCTCCGCCGCGGCTCGCCCACCTTCAGGCGTTGGACGGCTTGCGTGCTGAGTGCGGCGAACCACCGACAGTTCTGGATCCCCGAAGGCTTCGCGCACGGCTTCGTCGTACTGAGCGAACGGGCGACGTTCTCGTACCTGTGCACGGCGCTCTACGACCGCTCCTGCGACGCCGCGGTGCGCTGGAACGACGCCCACCTGGCCATCGATTGGCCAGTCAGCGCGCCAACCCTCTCGGAGAAGGACGCCAAGGCGCCCTTCCTCGCGGACATTCCGGTGGAACGCCTCCCGGTGTTTGGCGCATGAGCGCTGCCACGTCGAGCCCACTGACGCGCGGCCATGTCTTGCTCGTCGGTGCCGACGGCCAACTCGGAACGGAGTTGCGCAGGGCGCTGGCCGCACGCGGTATCACGCCGATGATGAGTTCGCTGAGAGGGACGGTTCCCGACGGCGCCCGGGCTCACGCTTGCGACCTGTCGATTCCCGGCGCCCTCGCGGCGCTGGTGCGCGAGGTCGCCCCGTCGTTCGTGCTCAACGCCGCGGCGTACACCGCGGTCGACCGCGCCGAGTCCGAACCCGACCTCGCTCGCCGCCTCAACGCGGAGGCCGTGTCCGAGCTCGGCGCCGTGGCGAAGGAACTCGGCGCGACCGTCGTGCACTACTCGACCGACTACGTCTTCGCCGGGGACGGCACACGGCCCTACCGCGAGGACGACGCGCCGGGCCCGATGTCGGTCTACGGCCGCACGAAGCACGAGGGCGAACAGGCCCTCGCCGCCAGCGGCGCCGATGCCGTGACCTTCCGGCTCGCCTGGGTGTACGCGGCCCACAGCAGCAACTTCCTCCGCACGATGCTGAAGGTGGGCGCCGAGCGCGATGCCCTCCGCGTCGTCGCCGATCAGGTCGGCGCACCAACCCCGGCGCACTGGATCGCCGAAGCCTCGCTGCGCGCACTGGAAGCTGGCGCGCGCGGGCTCTACCACCTTGCCCCGCAGGGCCAGACCAGCTGGCACGCTTACGCCGAGGCGATCTTCGCGGGCGCCGTCGCGCGCGGGCTGTTGGCGAGGGCGCCGACGGTCGAGGCCATTCCTTCGAGCGCCTACCCCACGCCCGCCGCGCGCCCGGCGTGGTCGGTGCTCGACAGCGGCGCGCTCCAGCGCGATACCGGCGTCCGCCTGCCGGACTGGCGCGCTGGCCTCGACGAGGTCCTCGACCAGCTCGCCGCGGCGGCGACCTGACGGGCCGCTCAACCCACGAGCGACTTGAACTCGTCGTAGGTCCGCACGTACTCCGCGGCGTCATACGGCTCGGACGCGAACACCAGCAGGACGGCGTCGGGCGAGTAGCGGTACTGCGTGCCCCAGGTCATCGGCGGGAGATGGATGCCGAGGTCGGGGCTGTCGAGCGTGAACTCGGCGCGGCGGTGGCCGTCGTCCGCCAACACGCGGACCGAGCCCGAGACGCAGAGGAGGAACTGGTGGCAGCGCCGGTGCGCATGCTCGCCGCGGGTCTCGACGCTCGGCACGTCGAAGACCAGGAAATAGCGCTGCGGGGCGAAGGGCAGGTCGCGGGCGAACTCGCCCACCGACAGGGCGCCCCGGAGGTCGGCGAAACGAGGCAGCCGGTGGAGCGTCACGCCGCGGACAGGGGTGTTGACGACGCCCGGGCGCGCAGGCGGCGCAATGGCGGTCGCATCGGCGCGTCCGGGGCCCTCGGCGCCGACGTAGCCGACGATGCGACCGGGGTTGCCCACGACGATCGCGTTCGGCGGCACCGAACGGGTGACCACCGCGCCCGCGCCGATCATCGCGCCGCTGCCGATGGTCAGGCCCGGCAGGATCGTCGCGTTGGCGCCGATCGAGGCGCCGCTCTCCACCACCGTCTTCGGGAACTCGGCGGGGTACTGCCGGCTACGCGGGAAACGGTCGTTGGTGAAGGTGGCGTTCGGGCCGACGAAGACGTCATCCCCGAGGCGCAGGCCATCCCAGAGCTGCACGCCGCACTTGAGCGTGACGCGGTCGCCGACCACGACGTCATTCTCGATGAAGACACCGTCGCAGACGTTGCAGTCGGCGCCGATCCGCGCCCCGGGGAGGACGTGGGCGAAGGCCCAGATCCGGGTCCCGGGCCCCACGTGGGGGGATTCGCAAAGCCCTTGCGGGTGGACGAAGAACGCCATGCTCAAACTCCCGGGAACGCGTTGCAGGCCTCGATCACGGCATCCACTTCGGCCTCCTCCAGTTCCGGGAAACAGGGCAAGGTGAGCACCTCGCGCGCTTCCCGCTCCGCGCGCGGGAGGACCACGTCGTCGTAGCGCCCGCCGAAGCAGGGCTGGCGATGGTCCGGGATCGGATAGTGGACGTCGGTCTGCACGCCGGAAGCCTTCAAATGGGCCGACAGCGCCTCGCGATGCGGCGTGCGCACGACGAACAAGTGGGCGACATAGTCGTCGCCCGCCGAGGCCGGCAGGCGGATGTCGGGATGGCGGATGCCCGCGATGTAGCGGCGCGCGATGGCGCGGCGGCGGGCGTTCCAGCCATCCAGCATGGGCAGCATCGCGAGCAGGAACCGCGCCTGCAGCTCATCGAGGCGCGAGTTGCGCCCGCCCGGCAGGGCGTTGGTGTACTTCGCCGACCAGCCGTACTGGCGCAGCTGACGCACGCGTGCAGCGAGTTCGGGGCGACGGGTGCCCACCGCGCCGCCATCGCCCAGCGCGCCGAGGTTCTTGGTGGGATAGAAACTGAAAGCGGCGATGTCGCCGAACGCGCCCGCACGCCGGCTGCCCCGCAGGGCGCCATGGGCCTGCGCGCAATCCTCCACGACGGCGATGCCCTGCGCGGCGCACCAAGTGGCGATCGCGTCGATCGCGGCGAGCTGGCCGTAGAGGTGGGTGACGATGACGGCCTTCGGCGCGCCGCCGCCCACCACCGCGGCACGCAGGGTCTCGAGCGTCATCAGCCCCTCGGCGTCGACGTCCGCGAACAGCGGCTCGGCGCCGCAGGCGAGCACCGCCGAGCTGCCGTACATCGCGGCGTTGGGCGCGACGACCACGCGATCCCCGGGCCCGACCTCGACCGCCTTGAGGGCCAGCTCGAGGGCATCGGTGCCATTCGCCACGCCCACGACCTCGGCGAGACCGCACCAGGCCGCGAACGCCCGCTCGAAGTCGGCGACGCCAGGACCGAGCACGTAGAACCCGGACCCGATCACCTCCGCCGCGATGCGGGCAAGGTCGTCGCGCATCGGCGCCACGTGGCGCCCGAGGGCATTCAGGGGGATCATGCGGGCTCCATCTCGACGGCAGGGCGCCATTCTAGGGCCTACACTGCCTCCCTGACCCCGCACCACCGCCCCGATGCGCATCGCCCTCGCCACCGCCATCCCCGCCTTCGGGCTCGACGAGGACCTGCTGCCGCTGCTCGACGCTCTCCGCGAGCGCGGCCATCGCGCCGAGCCCATCGCTTGGGACGATCCCACGGTGTCGTGGTCGCGGTTCGACCTGGTCCTGCTGCGCTCGACCTGGAACTACACCGAACGTCCGGCCGAGTTCCTGGAATGGTGCGAGCGTGTCGCGGCTACCACATGCCTGCTGAACCCGCCGGCCCTCGTGCGCTGGAACACCGACAAGCACTACCTCGCCGATCTCGCCGCCACCGGCGTGCCGGTGATTCCATCGCACTTCCTCGCGCCCGGCGACGACCCGGCGTCCTTCCCGGCCCACGCCGAGTTCGTCGTGAAGCCCTGCATCGGTGCCGGCTCGCGGGATACCCAGCGCTACACCGCCCCGAACCGCGCGGCCGCCGTCGCCCACGCCAAGCGCCTGCTCGATGCCGGCCGCCACGTGCTGGTGCAGCCCTACCTCGAGGCGGTCGATACCGCCGGCGAGACCGCGCTGCTGTTCTTCGCCGGGCGCTTTTCGCACGCGATCCGCAAGGGGCCGCTGCTGCAAAGAGACGGTTCGGCCACGGCGGCACTCTTCGCGCCGGAGGCCATCACGCCGCGCGAGCCGTCGTCCGCGGAGATCGAGATCGCCCACCGAGCGCTGGCGGCCATTCCCGGCGGCGCGCCGCTCTATGCGCGCGTCGACCTGCTGCCCTCGGCCGCCGGCCCCCAGCTGCTGGAACTCGAACTCACCGAACCCTCGCTGTTCTTCGACCATGCGCCCGGCTCGGCCGAGCGTTTCGTCGCGGCGATCGAGGCCACCCTCGCCGGCTGATCCAGCGCGCTCAGCCGCCGATCGCGTCGATCACCCGCTGCGCCAAGGCGTCGGGCGGATCGGCCGTCGTGTCGAGTCGGAGGTCCGGCGTCACGGGGCGCTCATAAGGCGCATTGATGCCGGTGAAGTTCGGGATCTTGCCGGCGCGCGCCTTCGCATACAGGCCCTTCGGGTCGCGGCTCTCGCAGACCTCGATCGGCGTATCGACGAAGACCTCGAGGAACTCGCCCGGCGCGAACAGGCTGCGCGCCATCTCGCGCTCGCGCGCGTAGGGCGCGATGAAGCTGATCAGCACGACGAGGCCGGCGTCGACCATGAGCTTGGCCACTTCCGCCACACGCCGCAGGTTCTCGACGCGATCGGCCTCGGTGAAGCCAAGGTCGCGGTTGAGCCCGTGGCGCACGTTGTCGCCGTCGAGCACGTAGGTATGCCGCCCCTGCGCGACGAGGCCGCGCTCGACGAGGTTGGCGATGGTCGACTTGCCCGAGCCCGACAGGCCGGTGAACCACACGCAACGCGGCGTCTGCTGCTTCTGCGCGGCTCGCACGGCCTTGTCGACGGTGAACGCCTGCCAGTGCACGTTCTCGCCGCGCCGCAGGCCGTGGCGCACCACGCCGGCGCCAGCGGTGGCGTTCGTCAGGCGATCCACGAGGATGAAGCCGCCCAAGGCGCGGGACTCGGCATAGGTCGCCAACGGGATCGGCGCGGCCAGGCTCAGCTTCACCAGGCCGACGTCGTTCATCGCGAGTTGTTTCGCGACCTCGTGCGCCTGCGTGTTGACGTCGATGCGGTGGCTGATCTCGGTGACGGTCGCGGCCACCTCCCGCGTGCCGATGCGCAGCCAGTACCCGCGTCCGGGAACGAGCGGCGCCTCGTCCATCCACACCACGTGGGCCGCGAACTGGTCGCTCACCGGCAAGGGCGCTTCGACGGCGCTCAAGACATCGCCGCGCGAGACATCGCGTTCGCGATCCAGCGTGACGACGGCGGCCTGCCCGGCCTCGGCACGGTCGACCTCACGCCCGCCGAGGAGGACGCGCTCGATGCGGGCCTCGACGTTGGACGGCTGCACGCGCACGGCGTCGCCCGGCGCGACGCGACCGTGCGCGACGGTGCCGGCATAGCCGCGGAAGCTCGAATCCGGCCGAAGCACGAGCTGGACGGGAAGGCGCAACGGCCCGTCCGCATCCAGCGGCGGGATCGGCGCGGACTCGAGGTGTTCCAGCAGCGTGGGGCCGACGTACCACGATGCGCCACCGCGGCGGGTCAGGTTGTCGCCCGCCAGCGCGGAGACCGGGACCGCCTGCACGCGCTCGATGCCGACGGCCTCGGCGAGCGCGGCGTACTCGGCGCGGATCGCGTCGAACACGCCCTGCTCCCAGCCCACAAGGTCCATCTTGTTCACCGCGAGGACGACCTGCCTCACGCCCAGCAGCGCGCAGATCCAGCTGTGGCGGCGGGTCTGCGGCAGCACGCCCTTGCGCGCGTCGACGAGCACGATGGCGAGGTCGGCCGTCGAGGCGCCGGTGGCCATGTTCCGCGTGTACTGCTCGTGGCCCGGGCAGTCGGCGACGATGAAATGGCGCTTCGGCGTGCTGAAGTAGCGGTAGGCCACGTCGATGGTGATGCCCTGCTCGCGTTCGGCGGCGAGCCCATCGACCAGCAGCGCGAAATCGAGCGCCTCGCCCTGCGTCCCGTGCTTCGCCGAGTCGCGGGCCAGCGCCGCCATCTGGTCGTCGCTGGCCTCGCGGGTGTCGTGCAGCAGGCGGCCGATGAGCGTGCTCTTGCCATCGTCGACGCTGCCGCAGGTGATGAAGCGCAGGCGGTCCATCAGAAATAGCCCTCCTGCTTCTTCTTCTCCATCGAGTCGCCGGGCGCATGGTCGATGACGCGGCCCTGCCGTTCCGAGGTCGTCGCCTGCTCCAGCTCGGCGATGATCTTGCCGACGGTGTCGGCCTCGGATTCGACACCGCCGGTAAACGGCCAGCAGCCCAGGGTGCGGAAGCGCACCTTGCGCAGCACCTCGCGCTCGCCCTCGCGCAGCGGCATGCGCTCGTCGTCGCGCATCAGCAGCACGCCGTCGCGTTCGACGACCGGTCGCTCTTTCGCGAAGTACAGCGGGGGCAACGCGATGCCCTCACGCTCGATGTAGCGCCAGACGTCCATCTCGGTCCAGTTCGACAGCGGGAAGGCGCGGACGCTCTCGCCGGGGTGGATGCGGCCGTTGTACTGGTTCCAGAGCTCCGGCCGTTGCGCCTTGGGCTCCCAGCGCAGGGCGGCGTTGCGGAAGCTGAAGATGCGTTCCTTGGCCCGCGATTTCTCCTCGTCGCGGCGCGCCCCGCCGATGGCGCAGTCGTAGCCGCCCAGCGCGAGGGCCTGCTTGAGTCCCTGCGTGCGCATCACGTCGGTGTGCACCGAGACGCCGTGCACGAAGGGGTCGATGCCGGCCTTCACCCCCTCCTCGTTGACGTGCACGCGCAGCTCGACGCCGTACTTCGACGGCACGGCGTCGCGGAAGCGGTAGGTCTCGGCGAACTCGAAGGTGCTGTCGATGTGCAGCAGCGGGATCGGCGGCGGCGCCGGGGCGAAGGCCTTCACCAGCAGGTGCAGCAGGGTCGTGCTGTCTTTTCCGATGGAGTAAAGCAGCACCGGGTTGCGGAACTGCGCCGCCACCTCGCGCAGCACGTGGATGGCCTCGGCCTCCAGCCGGTCGAGGTGGCTCAGCGGCACGGCACCGCTCCAGGCCCGTCGAGACGCAGCGGCTTACGCATGCCGGCCGTAGACGTCGTCGAGGCGAACGATGTCGTCCTCGCCGAGGTAATCGCCGCTTTGCACCTCGATCAGCGCCAGCGGCAAGGGGCCGGGGTTGCGCAGGCGGTGCACGCTGCCTTTCGGGATGTACGTGCTCTGGTTCTTCTCCAGCCGGAACACGCGCTCGTCGCAGGTGACCTCGGCCACGCCGTCGACCACGACCCAGTGCTCGGCACGATGCGCATGCTTCTGCAGGCTCAAGGAGGCCCCGGGCTTGACCACGATCCGCTTGACCTGGAAATGCTCGCCCTGGTCGACGCTGTCGTAGTGCCCCCAGGGGCGGTACACCTGCCGGTGGTTGATGTGCTCGCCGCGGCCAGCGGTCTTGAGCGACTCGACGATCGCCTTGACGTCCTGCACGCGGTCGCGATGGGCGACGAGCGTGGCGTCCGGCGTGTCGACGATGACGAGGTCGCGCACGCCGACGGTGGCGATCAGGTGGTCTCCCACGGCGTGCAACAGGCAGTCGCGGGTGTCGCGGGCCACGACGTCACCGGTGACGACATTGCCCTGCGCGTCCTGCGGGCCGATCGCCCACAGCGCGCTCCACGAACCGATGTCGTTCCAGTCGCAATCCACCGGCACCACGGCGGCGCGGCGGGTCTTCTCCATCACCGCGTAGTCGATCGAATCCGACGGCGAGGCGGCGAAGGCCTCGCGGTCGACGCGGATGAAGTCGAGGTCGGCCTTGGCGTTGGCCAGCGCCTCGCGGGCCGCGGCAAGCATGGCTGGCGCGTGCTCGGCCAACTCCTCGAGGTAGCGATCGGCGCGGAACAGGAAGATGCCGGCGTTCCACACGTAACGCCCATCGGCGAGGTAGGCGTGCGCCGTGGCGGCATCCGGCTTCTCGACGAAGCGCTCGACGGCGAACACGCCTTCATCGAGCGGCCCGCCACAGCGGATGTAGCCGTAGCCGGTGTGGGCTTCGGTCGGCGCGATGCCGAAGGTGACCAGCGCGCCAGTCGCAGCCTGCGCCCGGGCTTTCTGCACGGCGGCGACCCAGCGCTCGGGCGCGCCGATCCGGTGGTCGGCCGGCAGCACCAGCAGCAGCGCGGCCGGGTCGCGCTCGGCCACCTGCAGCGCGGCCAAGGCGATGGCCGGCGCGGTGTTGCGGGCCAAGGGTTCGAGAACGATGGCCCGCGGCGTGACGCCGATGGCCTGCAGCTGCTCGCCCGCAAGGAAGCGATGGTCGTCGCTGGCCACGACCAACGGGGCGGTGGCCCCGGGAACGCCGGCGGCCCGCTTCACGGTCTGCTGGAAAAGCGTGTCCGGGCCCGCGAGGGCGAGGAACTGCTTGGGCAGATTCTGCCGCGACAGCGGCCACAGGCGGGTGCCGCTGCCGCCGCTGAGGATGACCGGGACGATCATGCGGTTTCTTCCTGGAGCAATCGCGCCTGCACGCCGAATCGGACGGCGGCCTTTGCGAGGATCGAGTCAAGGGTGACGAGGGCCAGGCCCTGGCGGGCGGCCATCGCGAGATGGAGGGCGTCGCCGGCGCGCAGCCCGCTGGTCGGGTCCGCGACGAGACGTGCGGCCAGCGCGAAGTCGGCCTCCTCCACGCTGACCCGCTGGCAGGCCTGCTCCAGCGTGGCGCTGAACAGGGTCAAGGCCGTCGCGGCCTGCTCGGCATCGAGATGGCCCACGCGTTGCTTGAGCGAGAGCGCACTGGCGAACTCGGCCTGCACCCACCCACTGACGTGCAGAACGCCCGCTGCCTGCGCTTCGAGCCACGCCTGCGCCCTCGCCGTGAAGGGCTCGCGGCACAGCGCCGCGACCCACACACTGGTGTCGATATAGACCATGGGCCTCAATAGCGCGCGCTGTCGCGAAGCTCGCGGATGAGCGCCTCGGCCGGCGCCTGCTCGGCCTGCTCCGCGGTCGCGCGCCGGAAGGCGGCGACATCGACGCGGCGGGCTTTGTCCCGCACCTGCTGGATGCGCGCGACGGGCTTGCCGTGCCGGGTGATCACCACTTCATCGCCGTGCGTCACGCGCTCGGTCAACTCCGAGAGGCGGGCCTTGGCTTCCGCGAGATTGAGGGTGAGGGTGCTCATGGATTGATTGTGACTAGAAAACTGGTCACCCGCAAGACGAGCCGCCGTTCGCGGCGGTCCACCCGGTGTCCGCGTCCACTCCGCCCCCACGACCGCGCTTGGCCGAGCCGTTAGAATCGTGGGCCCGCCGCCGTCCGCGGCCGCCTTCCCCATCGAAACGACCCCCATGAAGATCCTCGTCGCCTACAAGCGGGTGGTGGACTACAACGTCCGCATCCAGGTCAAGCCGGACGGTTCCGGCGTCGTCACCGAGGGCGTCAAGCTCTCGCCGAACCCCTTCGACGACATCGCGCTCGAAGAAGCCCTGCGTCTTCGCGAGAAGGGCATCGCCTCGGAAGTGATCGTCGCGACGATCGCGCCGGCCGATGCCCAGGCCCACCTGCGCAACGGCCTCGCGATGGGCGCCAACCGCGCCATCCACGTGGTCACCGACTCGGCCGTGCAGCCGCTGACCGCCGCCCGCGCCCTGCTCAAGCTGGTCGAGAAGGAACAGCCGGGCCTGGTGATCCTCGGCAAGCAGGCCATCGACGACGACAGCAGCCAGACCGGCCAGATGCTGGCCACGCTGTGGGGCCGTCCGCAGGCCACCTTCGCCTCGAAGGTCGAAGTGGCCGGTGAGGTCGCCACGGTGACCCGTGAAGTGGACGCCGGCCTCGAGACCCTCGAAGTCGACCTGCCGGCCGTCATCACCACCGACCTGCGCTTGAACGAACCGCGCTTCATCAAGCTGCCGGACATCATGAAGGCCAAGAGCAAGCCGCTCGAAACCCTGCCGCTCGCCGACCTCGGGGTCGAGGCGGCCGACTTCCTGCAGACCACCCACTACGCCCCGCCGCCGAAGCGCACGAAGGGCGTGATGGTGAAGGACGTCGCCGAACTGGTGGCGCTGCTCAAGACCAAGGGCCTGGCGTAAGGAACGAATGACCATGAGCACCATCCTGATCGTCGCCGAGCACCTCGACGGCAAGCTGAACCCCGCCACCGCGCGCTGCGTCACCGCGGCCGCCAAGATCGGCGGCGAGATCCACGTGGCCGTGCTGGCCGCCGAGCCGAGCAGCATCGCCGCCGAAGCCGCGCAGATCGCCGGCGTCGCCAAGGTGATCACCGTCGCCCGCCCCGAGAACGCGCATGCGCTGGCCGCCGTGCTGGCCCCGCAGATCACCAAGCTCGCCGCCGGCTACTCGCACGTGCTCCTGCCCTCGACCACCTTCGGCAAGGACGTCGCGCCCTGCGTCGCCGCCCTGCTCGGCGTGGCCCAGGTCTCCGACCTGATGGCCGTCGACGGCCCGCACGCCTTCAAGCGCCCGATCTACGCCGGCAACGCCATCATCTCGGTCACCGCGCCGAGTGATCGCACCGTCGTCGCGACCGTGCGTCCCGCCTCGTGGCCGGCCACCGGCAACGGCGGCAACGCCGCGATCGAAGCGGCGACGGTCGACGTCGCCCTGCCCACGCACACGCGCTTCAAGGGCCTGGCCGCTGGCAAGAGCGACCGCCCGGACCTGCAGAGCGCCAGCAAGGTCGTCTCCGGCGGCCGCGCGCTGGGCTCGGCGGAAGCCTTCTCGATCATCTACTCGCTGGCCGACAAGATGGGCGCCGGCGTCGGCGCCTCGCGCGCCGCGGTGGACGCGGGCTACGTGCCGAACGACATGCAGGTCGGCCAGACCGGCAAGATCATCGCGCCGGAGCTCTACGTCGCCATCGGCATCTCGGGCGCCATCCAGCACCTGACGGGCATCAAGGACGCCGGCACCATCGTCGCGATCAACAAGGACGGCGACGCGCCGATCTTCGAGATCGCCGACATCGGCCTCGTCGGCGACCTGTTCACCCTCGTGCCGGAGCTCGAGAAGGCGCTGGGTTGAGGCATGGATTCCGGGTCGCCGCGGACGCGGCGCCACCCCGCCGAAGGAGAAGCGGTCGCATGAAGGGTCTGGTGAGGCGCGATGTCGGTGACGTCGGGTCGCCTGTCGTCGTCGAGCCGGTCGCGACCCGGCACGCCGCCGGAGGCACCTCCGGCGCCGACGCGGGGCCGTGGCGACGGGGGACGGCATGACGAAACACGTCATGCTGGCGTTCGGCACCCGGCCGGAGGCCATCAAGATGGCGCCGGTAGTCCACGCCCTGCGTGCGATGCCCGGCCTTCGCGTGTCGGTTACCGTCACCGCCCAGCACCGCCAGATGCTCGATCAGGTCCTGGCATTGTTCCAGCTGTGCCCGGATCACGACTTGGACGTGATGCGGGCCTCGCAGTCGCTGCCCGAGCTCTTCGCGAGGCTCCTCACCGGCGTTTCGGACGTGATCGCGAAGGACCGGCCCGATGCCCTGCTGGTGCACGGCGACACCAGCACCACGCTCGCGGCGGCGCTGGCCGGTTTCTACGCCAAGGTCCCGGTGGGGCACGTCGAGGCCGGACTGCGGACCGGGGACCTCTCGGCGCCATGGCCCGAAGAGGCGAACCGCCGGCTCGTGACCCCGCTCTGCCAATGGCATTTCGCGCCCACCGAGACATCGAGGCGAAACCTCCTCGCGGAAGGGGTGCGCGACACCGACATTCTCGTCACCGGCAACACCGTGATCGATGCCCTGCTCGGCGTCCGCCATCGAATCAGCGCGGATCCCGAACTCGGCCGGGCCTTGGACGAACGATTCCCCTTCCTCGGCGGCGGACGTCGGGCCATCCTCGTCACGGGACATCGTCGGGAGAGCTTCGGCGAGGGATTCGAGCAGATCTGCCTCGCTCTCGGAGACCTCGCCGCCCGGAGGGACGTGGTCGTCGTGTTCCCCGTCCACCTCAACCCCCATGTGCAGGAACCCGTGCAGCGCCACCTCGGCGGCCGCGACAACGTGCACCTGCTCGCCCCACTCGACTATCTTCCGTTCGTGCATCTGATGACCCGCGCGGAAATCATCCTCACCGACTCGGGCGGCATCCAGGAGGAAGCCCCGTCGCTCGGCAAGCCCGTGCTCGTGATGCGTGACACGACGGAACGACCGGAGGCGGTGCAGGCCGGCACGGTGCACCTGGTCGGCGCCAATCGGGCGCGTATCGTGGGCGCAGCGACGGCACTGCTCGACGACGACGACGCACGCGAGCGGATGGCGTGCGCCCACAACCCCTATGGCGACGGACAGGCCGCACGTCGAATCGCCGAACGCCTCGCCCGTGATCTCGCAGCGGGTGGCCGACAGGACGGATGAACGGACCCCTTGCCGAACGGGGCACGCTCGCCAGTCGCCGCGTGCTGGTCGTTGCCCACGACTTCCCTCCCCTGAGAAGCCCCCAGGCGATCCGGGCCTGGCACTTCGTCCGCACCCTCTCCGGGGAGGCCGGGGAGGTCGTCGTGCTTTGC
>JAJTHD010000275.1 GCA_021297925.1 Lysobacteraceae bacterium | reverse complement strand
GCTGGAGGCCGTCGTCGGCGATCGCGAGCGTGCAGCCTGCCGCCGCCAGCCGGCGCACGGCGGCCACGCGATCGATGTCGACCTCGACCGGCACGCCCGTCTCGCGATGCACCAGCAACGGCTCGTCGCCGCACACGTCGGCCACCAGCCCCCCGGCGACACGGACCGGCACCCGCGTCCGGCGGCCATGGCCCCGGCTGACCACGCCCACCGCCCAGCCGCGGGCCGACAGCGCCCTCGCCAGCGCGATCACCACCGGCGTCTTGCCGGCGCCGCCCACCGTCCGGTTGCCGACGACCAGTACCGGGATGGGCAGCCGCGGCCGGTCGAGGACGCCCCGGCGATAGAGCCCGCGGCGGAGCGCCATGACGCGACCCCACGCCGCCGCGACGACGCGAAGTACCGGCCCCGGGGCGACGGGGCCGTACCATCGCGCCATCAGCCAGCCCTCGATCCCGCGCACGCTCAGGCGTCCCGGAACTGCGCGCGATGCAACTGCGCGTAGGTGCCGCCGCGCGCGAGGAGATCGGCATGGGTCCCGGCCTCGACGATGCGTCCGCCGTCCATCACCAGCACTTGGTCCGCGCGCTCGATGGTCGACAGCCGATGGGCGATCACCAGGGTCGTGCGATGCGGGAACAGCCGCTCCAGCGCGGCCTGCACCAGCCGCTCGGATTCGTTGTCGAGCGCCGCCGTGGCCTCGTCGAGGACGAGCACCGGGGCGTCCTTGAGGACCGCCCGCGCGATGGCGATGCGCTGGCGCTGGCCGCCCGACAGCCGGTTGCCGTTCTCGCCGATTCGCGTCGCCATGCCCTCGGGCAGCCGGTCCACGAACTCGCTGGCGTTGGCGGCATCGGCGGCGGCGCGGACGGCGGCCGGATCGACGCCAACCGAGTCGCCCTCGGCGCCGTAGGCGATGTTCGCCGCCACGGTGTCGTCGAAGAGCATCACCTTCTGCCCCACCAGCGCGATCTGGCGACGCAGCGCCGCGAGCGACCAGCCCGCGAGCGGCACGCCGTCGAGCAGGACGACGCCACGGGACGGCTCGTAGAAACGCGGCAGCAGCCGGGCCAGCGTGGTCTTGCCGCTGCCCGAGCGGCCGACGATGGCGGTGACCGTGCCCGGGGCCGCGGTGAAGCTCACGGTGTCGAGGGCGTCGCCGGCGGCGCCGTCGTAGCGCAAGCCGACCTGGCGGAACTCGACGAGGCCGCGGGCGCGGGCGGGCGCGTGGCCGCCGGCATCGACCTCGACCGGTTCATCGAGCACCTGGAACAGCCGCACCGCGGCGGCCACGCCGCGTTGGACGATCGCCTGGACATTGGCGAGTCGCTTCAACGACGGGATGATCGCCATCATCGCGGTCATGATCGCGACGAAATCACCCGCCGTCAGTCGACCCTTGGCGGCCTCGAGTCCGGCCACCACCAGCAGCACGGCCAGCGCCACCGCCGCCAGCAACTGGATCACGGAAGAGGCCGCGGCCCGCGTGGTCTCGACCTTGAGGTGCAAGCGGAGGTTGGCGTCGGCCATCCGACCGTAGCGCGCGACCTCGCTCGCCTGCCGGCCGTAGACCTTGATGTCCTGCTGGCCGGCGATGATCTCCTCGGCGCCGGTCGCGAGGTCGGCCACGCCTTCCTGGATGCGCTTGTTGAGCCGCCGGTAGCGGGTGGACACGTAGGCCGCGATCACGCCGATCAGCGGGACGATGACCGCGATGGCCCCCGTGACCACCAGGCTGTACCAGAGCATCACGGCGACGAGGCCCAACACCGTGAGCGAGTCCGTCAGCAGGATCTTGAGCGCGTCGCTGCTGGCCTGTGCGACCTGCTCGGTGTCGTAGTTGAGGCGGGACACCATCGCCGCGACCGGCTCGCGGTCGAAGCGGCTCGATGGCAGCGCCAGCATCTTCCCGATCAGGGCGACGCGGAGGTCGCGCACGACGCTGCGCCCGGCGCGGGCCATGCCGTAGTCGGTCACGAAGGTCGCGATGCCGCGGCAGACGAAGAGGGCGACGATGGCCAGCGGCATCGTCCAGTCGATGGACGTGCCGGCCGCGACGAGCGTCTCGTCGACCATCGGCTGCATCAGCCACGTGAACGCGGCGGTGCCAGCGGCTTCGACCACCATGCCCAGCGCCGCCAGTGCCAGCAGCGGGCGGTAACGCAGCGTCCAGCCCAGCAGCCGGCGGTAGACGGGCCAGCTGCGCATCGCTGCGTCGGCGGTCACTGCTCGGCCTCCGGCGTGGTGGCGATCGACAGACGCGTGAAGCCGGCCTTGCCCAGCGCGTCCATGGCGGTGACCACCGCCTGGTGGGGCGCCCGCCCGTCGGCGCGCAGCACGACGCGGCGGGTGGCGGGGTCGGGATCCGCCCCCTCGAACACGGCGACGAGGGCCGTGCGGTCGTCGGTCGGCAGTTCGCGGGTCCCGAGGTACAGGCGGCCTTGCGCGTCGACGACGACCGTCATGGGCTGGTCGCCCGCCTCGAGGACCTGGCCGTCGGCGGTCGGGAGCTGCAGGCGGAGCGAGGTGCGGACGTCGAAGGTCGTCGTGACGACGAGGAAGAGGATGATGCAGAAGATCACGTCGATCAGCGAGACGAGGTTGATCTCTGGTTCGTCGTCGCGGGCGTCGCGGGAGAGCTTCACGCCGACGGCCCCTTCCCCTTGCGGGGTGGGGCCGCGAGGTCGTCGATCGCATCGACGAGGGCGACGGCCTCCTTCTCCATGTCGATCACGAAGACCGCGACGCGGGCGCGGAAGAACCGGTGCATGACCAGCGCCGGGATCGCGACGAGCAGGCCCGCGGCGGTCGATACCAGCGCCTGGCCGATGCCGCCGGCAAGCCGGCTGGCGTCGCCCACGCCGGCTTCGAGGATGCCGAGGAACATCTGGATCATGCCGAGCACCGTGCCGAGGAGGCCCAGGAGGGGGGCGACGGCGGCGATCGTCCCGAGCATCGGCAGGAAGCGCTCGAGCTCGTGCACGACGTGGCGGCCGGTGTCCTCGATGCGTTCCTTGACGACGTCGCGGCCGCGGTGGCGGACATCGAGCGCGGCGGCGAGCAGGGCCCCGAGGGGCGAGTTGCCGCGCAGGACGTCGACATGCTTCGGGTCGAGCTGGCGGCCGCGGGCCCACTGCCGGACCTCGTCGCCGAGCCCGGGGGGCAGCACCTCCCGTCGGCGCAGGGTCCACAGGCGTTCGAGGCTGATGCCCAGCGCCGCGACGGCGAGCAGCAGGATCGGCACCATCACCCAACCGCCGGCGATGACCAGTTCGAGCATGGGAAAACACCTCGTCAGGAGAGAAGGCACAGCATAGCCGCTCGGGCTCAGCGGCCGTCCCACCAGCGCGGCTGCAGGTCGCGCCAGGCGCGGATTTCGAGGGCGCCATCCGCCGAGAGGCGGACGCGCAGCGTGCCGCCCTGCCCGGGGTGCGGCCGGTCCGGCGGCCAACGCCGCGCCGCGGCCGGGCCTGGCGCCCGGGTCGCGACCGCGACGGCGGCGGGGAAGCGGGGGCTCCATCCCGCCAGCGCCGGTGCCCCCGCAAGCAGGAGACGGGGGGACAACCCGCCACGCGCCACGCGCGACGCGATCCACGCGCCCGCATCGGAGGCGAGGAGGATCTGCCCGGCGGGG
>JAJTHD010000289.1 GCA_021297925.1 Lysobacteraceae bacterium | reverse complement strand
TGTGGGCCGAGGAGCGCCGGCAGGGCACGATGGAACTGCTGCTCACGCTGCCGGTGACCACGGCCGAGGCCGTCATCGGGAAGTTCCTCGCCGGCTGGGCGCTGCTCGGCCTGGCGCTGCTGCTGACGATCCCGCTGTGGGCCGCCATCGCGTGCCTCGGGGCACCGGACCACGGCGTCGTCGTCGCGAGCTACGCCGGCGCGTGGTTGCTGGCCGGCGCGATGCTCGCCGTGTCAGGTGCGCTCTCCGCCTGCACGCGCAGCCAGGTCGTGGCCTTCGTGCTGGCGGTGGTCGTCTGCTTCCTCGTGATGCTGGCGGGCTATCCGCTGGTGCAGGAGGCCCTGCGCGGCTGGGTCCCGTCCGTCGTGCTCGACGCCATCGCGCAACTGAGCTTCCTGACCCGCTTCCAGGGCATCACGCGCGGCGTGCTCGCCCTCGGCGACCTCGTGTTCTTCCTCGCCACCATCGGCGCGTGGCTGTGGGCCACGGTCGTGGTGGTCGACGCCAAGAAGGCCGGCTGACCCATGCGCGTTCCCGACCTGATCCGCCGTCCCGCCGCGCGTCTTGCGGCGATCGCCGTCGGCCTGCTGCTGGTGTTGGCCCTCGTGCTCCCCGCGACCCGCGGTTGGCAGCTCGACCTGACCGAGGCCCGCGAACACACGCTGTCGCCTGCCACCGTCGCGTTGCTGCAAGGGCTCGACGAGCCAGTGACGCTGCGCCTGTACTTCTCCGAGCGCGCCGCGGGCGACTTCCCGCAGGTGAAGGCCTATGCCCAGCGTGTGCAGGAGTTGCTGCGGGCGATGGCCGACCGCGCCAACGGGCGTCTCGTGATCGAGGTGATCGATCCCGAGCCCTTCTCCGAGGAAGAGGACCGCGCGAACGCCTACGGCCTCACGGCCGTGCCCCTGCCGGGAGGGGGCAGCTTCTTCTTCGGGCTGGTGGGCACCAACAGCACCGACGGCGAGCTGCCGATCCCCTTCCTCGAGCCCGGTCGCGAGGCCTTCCTCGAGTACAACCTCGCGAAGCTGATCGCGGCTCTCGGTCCCTCGGAGCGTCCGGTGGTGGCCCTGTGGGCCGGCCTGCCGATGGCCCCGGCCTTCGATCCCGCCACCGGCAGCCCGTCGCCGGGGTGGATCGTCGACCAGCAGTTGCGCGAGCTGTTCGACCTGCGCCGGCTGGAGCCGGGGTTCACTGCGATCGATCCCGAGGTCGACCTGCTGATGCTGGTGCATCCGCGCGGCCTCCCGGAGGACAGCCTCGCGGCCATCGACCAGTTCGCCCTGCGGGGTGGGCGGGTGCTGGCCTTCGTCGACCCGGACGCGGAGAACGAGGTGCCGGAGGATCCGTTCGCCGCCGAGGCGCCGCAGCCGTCCGACCTCGGCCCGCTGCTGGCGGCCTGGGGCGTGGACTGGGATCCGGCCGTGGTGGCGGGTGATCCGGTCCACGCCCTCCCGGTGCAGTCGCAGGAGGGGGGCGCGCAGGAGCCGCTGCTCACCCTGCTGGGCCTCGGTACCGAGGCCCTGTCGTCCAGCGACATCGTGACCGCGCAGATGGAGCAGGTGAACGCCAGCTCGGTCGGCGTGCTCCGGCCGCGCGACGGGGCCACGACCCGCTTCGAACCATTGATCCGCACGTCCGACCAGAGCGGCGAACTGCCGGTCGGGGTGCTCGGCGACAGCGGCGCGACCCCGGCGGCCCTGCTTCGCGCCTTCCGCCCCGAAGGCGGGCCCCGCGTCGTGGCGGTGCGTCTTTCGGGCCCCATCCGCACCGCGTTCCCAGATCGCACCGGCGAAGGCCGGCTGGCGGCGAGCACAGGCGACTTCCAGGCGATCGTCATCGCCGACACCGACCTGCTCGCCGATGCCTTCTGGACCGAAGCACCCGCGGCGCCCGGCGGCTTCGCCCAGCCCTTCGCCAACAACGGCGACCTCGTCTACAACGCGGTGGAGAACCTCTCGGGCAAAGCCGACCTGATCGCTCTGCGCACGCGGGTCGTCGCGAGCCGGCCGTTCCATCGCGTCGAAGCCATGCGCCGGACGGCCGAACAGGCTTTCGTGGCGCGCCAGCAGGCCCTACAGGAACGGTTGGCGACGCTGGAGCGCGAGCTGTCCGCGTTGCAGCGTGGCGCCGATGGCGCGGCCCCGGTGCTGTCGGCCGAGCAGCAGTCGACGCTGCGCGGCTTCCTCGCCGAGAAGGCCGAGGTGCGCCGCGATCTCCGTGAGCTGCAGCGCCAGCTCAACGCCGACATCGACGCCCTCGAGGCGCGCCTCAAGCTGCTGACGATCGGCGCGTTCCCGGCCTTGCTGGCGCTCGGCTTCGCCGCCGCGGGCCTGTGGCGGGTGCGCCGTCGTCGCCATGCGGCCGGTTGAGCTCGGCCGCGCGGCGATCGTCGCCGTCGCCGGCGCGGCGCTCCTGCTGCTCGCCGCGTGCCAGCGAACCGAGCGCGAGCCCGACCTGCTGGTGCCGGGCTTCGCGACCGGTGCGCCGCGGATGGCGCGCATCGAACTCGAACAGGGCGATGGCGACGCGCTGGCCTTCGTCCGCCGCGATGGACGCTGGTGGATCGACGGCGCCGACTGGCCGGTCGCGCGCGGATGGCTCGACCCGGTGCTGACGGGCCTGCTGACGGCCCGATGCGACGAGCCGCGCACGTCGCGCCCCGACCGTTTCGCCGTGCTGGGCCTCGACGCGCCCCGAGCCACGCCGCCGGAGGGTGGTGCGTTCGCGCGACCCACCGGGCGCTGGACCTTCCCCCTGCCGGACGGCGACGTGCGCCTCGTCGTGGGCTACCCGCATCCGCGGGGCGGCACCTACGTGCGCGTCGAGGGCGCGGCGTCGAGCTGCTACACGCTCGCGGACTTCCGCCTGCCGGCAACCCGTGCGGCGTGGTTCGAAGCGGCCTTGCTCGACCCGCCGTTCGATCGACCGGTCGCCGTGGGCGTCGAGGCGGACGGCCTGCCTGCCGTCTGGTTGGCGGCCGGGGAGGGCGGTGCCCGCTTGGCGTCGCCGCCGCTTCCCGGCGTGCCGATGGTCCGCCTGCCCGCGATGCCCGGCGACGACGCCGTGGTGGCGCTTGCCGTGGCCGCCTCCGGCCTCAGGCAGGTCGACGTGAGGGTCGCCACGGAGCCCGGTGACGCGCCGCGCCGGTTGCGTCTTCTCGACGCGGCCGGCTCGGAACGTGTCCTGGAGCTCCGCGGAACGCCCGGGGAGACGTGGGTGCGGGTACGCGACGATGCGCCGCGCTACGCCCGTCGCGAGTTCCGCCTGCCGCCCGATGTCGCCGCGCCGCTGTGGGCCGACGTGGGCGGCCCGGCCGTGCCACGCTGACGGTCTCTTCCACCCATCGGGACGCCACCATGCCGCGCGGATTCGACCTCGATGCCGCGACCGAGGCCCTTGCGCGACGGGATCGCGCGCTGGGCCGCTGGATGCGCCGCATCGGCCCCTTGGACATGGACGGCTGGCGACAGCCCTTCGAGACCGTCGACGCGCTTGCTCGCGCCATCCTCTACCAGCAGCTCTCCGGCAAGGCCGCCGCCACCATCGTGGGCCGCGTCGAGGCGGCGGTCGGCGCGTCGCGACTGACCGGACAAGCCCTCGCACGCGTCGACGATCCCACCCTGCGGGCCTGCGGTGTATCGGGCAACAAGGTGCTGGCGTTGCGCGACCTGTGCCGCCGGGATCTCGAAGGTGACATTCCGTCGGCGCGGCGCTTGCCCGGCTTCGACGACGCCGAACTCATCGAGCGGCTCACGGCCGTCCGCGGCATCGGTCGATGGACGGTGGAGATGCTGCTGATCTTCCGATTGGGTCGACCGGACGTGCTGCCCGTCGACGACCTCGGCGTGCGCAAGGGGGCCGCCCGGCTGGATGGTCTCGACCCGGCGCCGACGCCGAAGCAACTGCTGGAACGTGGGGAGGCGTGGGCGCCCTACCGCACGCTCGCGAGCCTGTACCTGTGGCGGATCGCCGATGGCGAGGGCGTGCCGGAGCCGGCGAAGCGGCCTCGTCGTTCGCAGGAGTGAGCCCGCGCGGGGCAGGTGACGCCTTCAGCCCGGCGGGGCGGCGTGCCAGCACCAGTGCCACGGTTCGTACGTGATGCCGTGGGGGTTGTCGCGCGGGTAGCTGAGCCGGAATCCGAATCCCGGCGCGTGCCGCTGCAGCCACGCGAAGGCGGGCGTCCGTTCGAAGCTCTCCTCGGCGGGCGGTTCGCCGGGCGTGCCGATGTCCAGCGCGCGACCGCTGTGGTGTTCGGAATGGCCGGGGGCCGCATTGACCCGGAGGATGTCCTCCAACGACAGCCCACGGGCCCGCTTCCGCTCGAGGATGCCGCGCTGGTAGGCGTGCCCGCGGAATCCGGAGATCGCCTCCAGCACCACGCCGTCGCCCAGCGCCGCGCGCCGCATCGCACCCCATGCGCGGGCCGCGGGGGCGAGCAGCCACAAGGCCCGGGCGTACCGGTCGCGACCGGCGAAGGCGAGTAGCCGCGGCTCTTCGTGGAAGGACAGGCCGCTGGTCTGCGCGTAGTCGGCGGGAAGGCCCAAGGCCGCGTTCGCGTCGTGGACCTCGTCGCCCGGCAGCGTGCCGCGTGCCAGGGGCGAGCAGGCGGGCACGGGTGCGTCTAAGACCCCGAGCGCAGCGATCGCCGCTTCCAGCCCGGTCTCGCGTGCGAGGGATGGCGCCAAGGGCACGAGGCCCCGTCGTCCCACCACGGCGAGGAAACGCCCGTCGCGCTTGCGGCGGAGCACGACCTCGCCGCCGGCGATCCGCCGCGCATCCGCGCTCGCACGGGCCCGGCACAGGCGCGCCGGCCAGAGTTCGATCTCGGGCGTGTTGACCAGGACGAGGGGCAGGGCGCGCATGGCGCGAGTCTAGTGCGAACCCTTGGCGTGGGGGCCGCGATCGTTCCCGCCCGGCGGGAGGGCGTCCGGCCCCTTCGCCTCACGCCGGAAACGCAGCATCGGACTGGGGGTCTGCTCGCCGGCCACTCGCAGTTCATGGCCGTCCAGCGAAAAGGCGATCGCCTCGGCCTGCGGCATCCACGTGAAGTCGAGCCGCTCCGGCTGGCGGAGCGCCGTGGCCCACGTCGCGTCGCGCTCCCGGGTGTACAGGTAGAGGGCGCGGTAGTTCAGGACGGCGAGCGTGCGCCCGTCCGGACTGAGATCGGCAGCGGTCACCTGCGAACGGTAGCGCCCGTAGACCGGGTTCCGGGCGAGGTCGTCGGCGGTGGGCTGGTCGATACCGCCCAGCAGGCCGATGCGCTCCGCGACCTGGGGGCTGCCCTCGGCCGGGCGCAGGGGCAGGCGCAGCAGTTCCGCTGGCACGCGCTTCTTGGAGACCAGCAGCACGTCGCCGCGGGCGGCGTCGACGGCCACCGCCTCGCAGTCCCGGGGGCCGTCGGGCCAGCGGAAGCGGATCGACCAAGCGACGGGCAAGCGGGCGCCATCGACGACCTCCCGCGGTTCGGCCACGACGTGCAGCGAGAGCTCCGTGCGGATGCCGCCGTTGTCGCCCGTGTCCGCGATCAGGAGGTAGCGACGACCGCCCAGCGTGAAGGCCGAGAGGTCTTCCCAATCGGTGTTGGCGACGCCGGCCACCGGGAACGAGGCGATCCGATGGCCCTTGTCGTCGACGAGATGCAACTCGGGCGTGTTGCCGCCGTCGTTGATCGTCCACCACGTGCCGGGGCGGACCGAGGCCGCCGCCAGCCCGCTGGTCTCCGACAGGCGGGCTTCGGTCATCAGGCCGGTGATGGTCGGGCCGGTCCACCCAGTGGCGTGGGCGAGGCCTGCCGGCGTGGCGAGCAGGGCCGCGAGCAGCGCGGCGGTCGGGATCGTGAGGCGCATGTCGGACGCGGGGAGGGGCCCCTGGCGGGGCGTCCAGCATGGGGCGCGGGCCCGGGGGTGGCAAGCCGCGGCTACACTGCGCGCCCTGTCCCCGACCCGCGACGCCCGGAGCGCCCATGCCCCCAGTCACCCTTGGAACGCCGCTCTCGCCCAGCGCCACGCGCGTGCTGTTCCTCGGCAGCGGCGAGCTCGGCAAGGAAGTGGCCATCGAGCTGCAGCGGCTGGGCGTCGAAGTGATCGCCGCCGACCGCTACGCCGACGCGCCGGCCATGCAGGTCGCGCACCGGTCCCATGTGCTGAACATGCTCGATCCGCTGGCCCTGAAGGCGCTGATTAAAAAGGAGCAGCCGCACCTCGTGGTGCCGGAGATCGAGGCCATCCACACGCCGACCCTGGTCGATCTGGAGGCGCAGGGCCAGCGCGTGATCCCGACGGCGCGCGCCGCGCGCCTGACGATGGACCGCGAGGGCATCCGCCGGCTGGCCGCGGAGACGCTGGGCCTGCCGACCTCGCCCTACCGTTTCGTCGATTCGGAAGCCGAGTACCGCGACGCCGTCGCGGCGCTGGGCATGCCCTGCGTGGTCAAGCCGCTGATGTCGAGCTCGGGCAAGGGCCAGAGCGTCGTGCGCAGCGAGGCCGACATCGCCAAGGCCTGGGCCTACGCCCAGACCGGCGGCCGTGCGGGGCAGGGCCGCTGCATCGTCGAGGGCTTCATCGACTTCGATTACGAGATCACCCTGCTCACCGTGCGGCATCGCGACGGCACCACCTTCTGCCCGCCCGTGGGCCACCTGCAGGTCGACGGCGACTACCGCGAGAGCTGGATGCCGCAGCCGATGAGCCCGGCGGCGCTGGCCGAGGCCGAGCGCATTGCCAAGGCCGTCACCGACGACCTCGGCGGCTGGGGCCTGTTCGGCGTCGAGCTGTTCGTCAAGGGCGACGCCGTGTGGTTCTCGGAAGTGAGCCCGCGCCCGCACGACACTGGCCTGGTGACCTTGATGGGGCAGGAGCTCTCCGAGTTCG
>JAJTHD010000235.1 GCA_021297925.1 Lysobacteraceae bacterium | reverse complement strand
TGCTCGGCCGCAAGCTGCTGGGCGACGGTGGCAAGGCCTTTGGCCTGCTGTCGAAGCGCGTGGAGGCCACGCTCGCCGCCGCGCGTGCCGATGCGGCGCTCGCTCCTTTGGCCGAGGCGCTGGCGGCGCGCTGGGCGGCGCTCGGTCCGGCGGTGTTGAAGGCCGGCAAGGTCGCCGCGACCGACCTCGAACTCGCGCTCGCCAACGCCACCCTGCTGCTCGACGCCATGGGCCATGCCGTCGTCGGGTGGCTGTGGCTCGACCAGGCCGTCGCGGCGCGGCAAGCGCTCGCCGCTGGCGACGTGCGCCGCGCGATGCTGGAAGGCAAGGTCGCCGCCGCGCGCTACTTCATCGATTGGGAGCTGCCGACCAAGGACGCGGTGCTGGCGCGCTTCGCCAGCGTCGATCCGCTCTGTCGCGACCTCGATCCGGCGGTGCTCTGACGAGGCAAGGCCTCGGCAGCCAAGCACGGAGGCGATGAGCCGGCCGAACGCGGGGTTCGTGCGGGGGCGAACCTGCCTTCGACGCGGGGCGTCCGCTGTCCGCTCGATCGGGCGTCCTGCCCTCACTCGCGGCGCTCGCCCTCCGTGGCTCGCTGGTCGCGGCCCCCGCGCGCCGGGCGCGGTTCGCCATGTCCCCGCCACGCGCCGCGAGTGTCCCTCGCCGGACCGTCACGAACGCGCCGCGGCGTTTGCGCATCGTCATGCCGCGCCCCGCCACGACCGGCGACAATGTCCGCGAACCCGCCGATCGAAGCCCCCATGAGCCCCACCGATTCCGACGCCCTCCATGGCGAGGCCATCGCCACCTTCCGCGCCCTGCTGGACGAGGCCCGCGACGCCGGAGACCCCGAGCCCAACGCCATGACCGTCGCGACCGCCGACGCCCGCGGCCGGCCCTCGGCCCGCACCGTGCTGCTGAAGCACTTCGACGAGCGCGGATTCGTCTTCTACACCAACTTCGATTCCCGCAAGGGACGGCAACTGGCGGCCAACCCGCAAGCCGCGCTTCTGTTCCTGTGGAAGACGCTGCGCGAGCAGGTGCAGGCCAAGATCGAGGGCACCGTCGAGCCGGTGACGGCTGCCGAGGCCGACGCCTACTTCGCGAGCCGTCCGCGCGAAAGCCAGATCGGCGCATGGGCCTCGCTGCAGTCGCAGACGCTGGAATCGCGCGAGACCTTCGAGGCGCGCATCGCCGAATTCACCGCCCGGTTCGACGGCGTCGCGGTGCCTCGGCCGCCGCACTGGTCCGGCTTCCGCGTGGTGCCGGAGATGATCGAGTTCTGGTACGGCGCGCGGTTCCGCCTCCACGAGCGCCAGCGCTACGCCCGGGTGGACGGGCGCTGGACGAAGCGGATGCTGTACCCCTGACGGGCGGCGGCCGGCAGGCCGCCACCGCGTGACTTACTCGGCGTCGACCTCGACGCCCCCGGTGATCGCCGCCGCCAAGTTGAAGAACAGCCCGCTGATGATGCCGACGAGGGCGCCGATCAGGCCGTAGACGATCGGCGCGACCACGATCGCCGCGGCCCCGAACATCGCCTCGCTCATGCCGCTCGCCGCGGCTCCGAGCAGGCTGAGGAGGCTCATGAACGCGCCGATGAGCGCGCCGATCAGGCCGTACATCACGCCGAAGAGCTTGGCTATGGACCACAGTCCAACACCGCGGATCACCATGGGACGGGTTCCTTCTCGTGGGGCCCGCGACCGTGCGGGCCTTGCGACGATAGCCCAGCCCGCCCGCCAACGGTTAGTCTGCGCCCTCGTCCTTGGGAGGGGATCGACCTGATGCTTCCGATGCAACGCCGGCTCTCGCTGCCGTTCCTGCTGCTGCTGAGCCTGCCGTCCACCGCCATGGGCTTCGCCCTCGCCGTGCAGATCTCCGCCTTGAGCTGGCTGCTGCGCACCAAGTACCAGCTCGACATCCACGAGATCGGGCTGGTGTGGGCCGCCGGCCCGCTGGCCGGCATCCTCGGCCAGATGCTGATCGGCATCGTCAGCGACCAGACCTGGGCGTGGGGTGGCCGGCGCCGCCCCTACATCCTCGTCGGCGGCGTGCTCACCGCGCTGTCGCTGGCGGCCCTGCCCTCGATCGGGCTGATCGACCGGGCCCTCGGCCTCGACGCCATCCTCGGCGTGGCGATCACCGTGGCGCTGGCGCTGGACCTGTCGATCAACGTCAGCTTCAACCCGACGCGCTCGCTGATCGCCGACGTCACGCCGGAAGGCCCGCAGCGCACCGCGGCCTACACATGGATGCAGACCGTGTCGGGCAGCTTCGGCGTGCTGGCCTACGCCATCGGTGCGATCTGGGGCAACGTCGTGCTGATCTACTTCGGGGTCGGTCTGGTACTGCTGTTCTCGCTGCTGCCGCCGCTGTTCATCGCCGAGCCGCGCGAACTGCATCCGGCGAAGGAGCAGGCGCCGCCGCCGCTGGGCCTTGGCGCCGTGCTGCTGCTCATGCGGCCGCTGTGGGCCTTCGCCGCCTATGCCGTGGTGGCGATGGGCCTGAAGCTGGCCGGCCACGGCGAGCACAGCCTGTGGATCGAGGCCGGCTTCGGCGTCGCCTGCCTGCTGCTGATGACGCATGCGCTGATGGAGCGCCAGCCGGCGCCGGGCACGGCCGCCGAGGACCTGCCGGCTTTCCGCAAGGTGCTGGCCGCGCACTCGCTGTCATGGATCGCGATGCAGACCACCTTCGTCTACATCATCGCCACCCTCGAGCAGCGTTTCCCCGCGCTCGACGACAAGGGCACCGGCCACCTGATCTCGACCAGCTTCCTCGTGCTGAACGCGGTCGGCGCCCTGGCCCCGGCCTTGTTGCTGAACGGCCTCGCGCGGCGCATCGGCGAAGTGCGCGTGCATGTCGCCAGCCTCGCGCTGATGGCCCTGGCTTTCGTGTTCCTCTACGCCGCTGGGCATTCGCCCACGAACCTGTACATCGGCATGGCCCTGATGGGCTTCGGCTGGGGCGCCATCGTCAGCCTGCCCTTCGCCGTCTTCTCGCAGTGCGTTGCGCCGTCACGCATCGGCCTGTACATGGGCGTGTTCAACCTGAGCGTGGTGCTGCCGCAGCTGGCGGTCAGCCTGGGCATCGGCACGCTGGTCAAGCAGCTGCCGGACAAGGGCAGCGTGTTCCTGATCGGCGCGATCACGGCCGGCCTGTCGGCCCTGGCGTGGCTGGCGGTGCGCCGTCCCGACGTGCCCGGTGCGCGCGACATGGGTGCGGTCGCCAAGGGCCACTGAGCGGCATGCGCGGCCCGCGGCGCATCGTCTGCCTCGTCGAGGAGCCGACCGAGGTCCTGTACGCGCTCGGCGAGCAGGACCGCATCGTCGGCATCAGCGGCTTCACCGTTCGCCCGCCCCGGGCGCGCAAGGAGAAGCCCAAGGTCAGCGCCTTCACCAGCGCGAAGATCGGGCAGATCCTCGCGCTCAAGCCCGACCTCGCCATCGGCTTCTCGGACATCCAGGCCGACATTGCCGCCGAGCTGGTGCGCGCGGGCGTCGAAGTCTGGATCAGCAACCACCGCTCGGTCGAGGGCATCCTCGACTACGTGCGCCGCCTGGGCGCGATGGTCGGGGCCGCGACCAAGGCCGAGGCCTATGCGGACACGCTCGATCGGGGTGTCGCCGCGATTGCCGCCCAGTCCGCCGCCTTCCCGGTGCGGCCGCGCGTCTACTTCGAGGAATGGGACGAGCCGCGCATCAGCGGCATCCAGTGGGTGGCCGAGCTGGTGCGCATCGCCGGCGGTGACGACGTGTTCCCGGAGCTGGCGACCGAACCGCTGGCCAAGCACCGCATCCTTGCCGACGACGCCGAGATCCTGCGGCGCGACCCGCAGATCGTGTTCGGCTCGTGGTGCGGCAAGAAGTTCCAGCCCGCCACCGTGGCGGCGCGGCCAGGGTGGCAGCGCGTGTCGGCGGTGCGCGACGGCCAGCTGTTCGAGATCAAGTCGCCGATCATCCTGCAGCCCGGTCCGGCGGCACTGACGGATGGACTCGTGGAGATGCACGCGCACCTCGCGCGCTGGGTGGCGGCGCGCCGCTGAGGCGATCAGCGGAAGCTGCGGTGCTCGACCCGCAGCGCCGCGCCGTCGAGCGTGGCGAGCAGGTCGTCCAGCGGCTCCACGTGCTCGACGATGAGGTGCATGACGCCCTCGTGCGCCTCCCAGCGGCCGCGCGCCCCGAGCAGCTGCGACTCGACGATCGCGCGGCGATGGCGCTCGACCAC
>JAJTHD010000175.1 GCA_021297925.1 Lysobacteraceae bacterium | reverse complement strand
CATCGCGTTGCGGATGGCGAAAGTCTCTTCTTTTTTTGAGAAATCAAGGGGCCTGGCAACCTTGTTCTTCTCGCACCACGACCTATTCATAATGTAAATGTTGGCAATGGTTTCAAGCATGGCCGGATTGGGTTGCGGCGTGGTGAATTCGACGGTGAAGTCGTCGATCTTGCGCGGGATGCCGGCTTGTGTTGCGATGACTTTGTAGGCGGTGGTAGATGCTCGCGCACGATTGAACGAGAAAACCACATCCTCGGCGGTAAATGCCGAGCCATCCTGCCATTTCACACCGCGGCGCAGTTTAAAAATCCACTTGGACGGTTCCGGATTGCTCCACGATTCAGACAGCACTGGTCCAAGCTTCATGTCCTTACCACGCTCGACAAGCCGCTCATAAACCAAGCCAGTAATCGCGATATTGAAGCCCTCGGCCGCGCTGTGCGGGTCGAGCGTAAGGGCATCCCCCTGTGAGGACCAGCGAAAGTGTTTACCTTCTACCCAAGACGGCAAAGCGATCAGACCAGTCAGTAAAACGAGTTGAACTAATGATCGAGACATGGGGCTCCTGCGAAGCAATGATGAACAAAGAATTCAGAATCCTGCAAAATTTCGCTGAAGTGTATTCAAGCCAAATGGAAAGCTGGCCATCTGTGCATAAACGCGGTGCAAAAGCATGACATGAATTGCGGCGTTTACTCGGTTACAAGATATGTCCGCGCTTCGGCGGCAGGATTTTTCTAGATGAAATTCTACCTATACTGGTTTCCACTGAGCGCAAAACGCCGTCGATGATCGTCGGCGATGATGAGCATCCTCGCCCGGAATCCGATCTCGCCGCGCTCGAGAAATTGAAGCCCCTCTTCGAAGGTTTTGTGGTGACTGCCGGCAATGCATCCGGTATCAACGACGCTGCTGCCGCGTTGTTCATCGGCAGCAAGGCAGTCTCCTTGTGTATAAAACTTTTGAATGCTTAGTTCGCGGTGTCTTCTGCGTTTTTTTCCTCTGAAACCATTTTTCGAAACTGAACCAAAGCAGCATCGAAGTGCAAGGGCAGCATTGGCTTTTGTGCGGGTGTTTGCATGTTCAGATGCTGCGCTGTAATCATGTTCCGGTCTTCCTCGAAGGCTTGAACCAAAGAGTTGTAGATACTTTGAGTCACCGTTTCATCACCCAGATCGCTTTGATGGGACTGCTGAAAGAAGTAATGGGTGCTGTTCTCTGTTTCTGGCGTGAGCGTCTGACAACTGTGCAATCTGACGGCTTGACTCATGTCATCAGATGCGCTTCCAACGGGTTTACCGCCAGAGTGCATCAAAAGAGTTGCAGGTAGCAAAAACTCGTAGTCAAACCATCGATCAAGATGGGTCGTGAAGGTCCTGAAACGCTGATAAAAGGGTGGTGGTGGTACGTTTGGGATACGGCGAACTACTCGTATTCCTCGCTGACCTGGTTGATTGACTTTTTCAATGCTTGGTCTGGCTTGTGCAATGGCCGTTGAGCCGCCTAGTGTTTTTTCATGGACATAACTTAAATGTGAAAAGTCCAATAAATTGTCACAGATTAGAAGATAAGGGGTGTCGTAATGCAGATATCCAGGAATGTTTTTCCAAGCAGGGTCATTACAAGAAAAGTTGTCCGGTAAAAGAATTTCATCGGCTTTGTCTGGGTCCCCCATCCAGACAAACACCCAATTATTTTTGGAGACCACGGGGTAAGCGCGCACACAGGCCTTGGGTGGCACTTTGTCTGCACCCGGTATTTCGGTGCAAAGGCCTTTTTCATTGAACTTAAGACCGTGATAGCCGCAGCGAATGCTGTCACCTTCTCGGCGACCCGCTGAAAGAGGCGCGTGACGATGACAGCAGCGGTCTTCAAGTGCAACCAGCTTTCCAGCTTGCGTGCGATAAACAACGATAGGTTCGTTGAGAACCTTTCTCTGAAAAATGTCTGCTGATTGTGCTGGTGGCACTTCATGCTCCCAAGCAATCACATACCAACAATTTTTAACCCACATGATTGAGCCTCCTTGTCGAAAATTGACCATGTCAACCAGTTCAGTTTATTGGCATGGAAACATGCCTGTCACCTCCAACAGCGCTGGCCTACAATCCTCGAAACTCGCGTTGTAGCGCACGCTACTTGGGTCCTATTTGCTCTTTTGCGCCGGTGTTTCCAAGTCCGCTTGAAACAACACCAGCCCCTCACAGCCCCCGCCGCATCTTTCTTAATTTCGATGCGAATATCAGCAACCTTGGCAAAGAATTTTTCTTCGCTTTCGGCAAACAATTGAAACGCACCCTGCCCCGTTGCACGCGCCATAAGTTTATCTGCATCGCGGAACACCGAGCGCACAAAACCCGCCGCGAGCGGATATTCGCCAACCAGCTTATCAAGTTGGGCCGTCGATAGGCTGACTTCTTTGCCGCCACGACGGGCTCATCCGGCAAACGTTTGGCTGACATGGACATCATCGAGATCAACGAAGCGCTTGCCTCGCAAGTGTTGGGCTGCCTCAGGATCATGAATATCTCCTTCGACGATCCGCGTGTGAATCCACACGGCGGCACCATTGCGATTGCTCATCCACTAGGCGCGTCGGGTCTGCGGCTAGCAATCACGGACTAACGTGCGCTCCATGAAAGCGACGGTCGTTATGCACTAGTGAGCCTTTGTATTGGGATTGGGTAGGGATTGGCAGTCGTCATCGAACGCGTTTAAGTGTCCTGCGATGTGTGTCTCGCCATACATTGCGGGAACATTAAGCAGCATGTCGTCGACGATCGCATAAAGGTCAAACTTCGCTTTCCAACCCCAATCATTCAGCGCAGCACTATCGTCGATACTCTGCGGCCAGGAAGCCGCAATGGCCGACCTGAAATCCGGCCGGTAGCTTATTGAAAATTCTGGCAGTTGGCGCTGAATACTTTCCGCAATTTGCGCGGGCGTAAAGCTCACGCCAGCAAGGTTGTAGGAGCCGCGCTGCTTAACCTTCTCTGCTGGCGCCTCCATAATCTCAATCGTAGCGCGAATGGCATCCTCCATATACATCATGGGCAATTCTTGATCAGCGCCTAGGAAGCAACTGTATTTGCCGTCAGTTTTAGCCGCATGGAAAATCTCGATTGCATAGTCCGTAGTTCCGCCACCAGGGGGCGTTTTGTAACTAATCAAACCGGGGAAACGAATACTTCGCACATCGACTCCGTGATTCGAAAAGTACCAATTACACCAGCGCTCACCAACAAGTTTGCTGAATCCATACACGGAAGTTGGATCCATGATCGTCGTCTGCGGTGCCAAAGAACCTGGTGTTGATGGCCCAAATGCCGCTATCGAGCTCGGCCAAAACACTCTATCCAGTTTCTTTAGCCGGGCGACTTCCAAGACGTTCAAAAGCGTTTGAGTGTTAAGGTTCCAGCCCCAAATCGGATTGCGTTCAGCTTTGGCTGACAATGCTGCTGCTAACAGATAAATCTGTGTGACTTCAAATTGGTTAACGCAACTTATCAACGCCTCTAAATCCATCGCGTCGAGTTGCACGTACCGTGCCCTCGAAGACTTGCCCGCCACGGTCAAATCAGATGCTACGACGGCATCAGTGCCATATTTGTCGGCTAGGGCCTCGACTAGCTCAGATCCGATTTGGCCGTTAGAGCCGATCACCAGAATTTTAGTAATTGCCATTTGGGTTCGCCTGTTGAAGCAGTTTTGGATAAGCAGTGAGCTATTTGCGCTTGACTTCGATATCGCTCTTAACTTGCGCGAAGAGTTCAATGGCTTTTAGCAAATGTCCTTCTTCGTGCACCGCTGAGACCTGTGTCCTAATCCGCGCCTGCCCGCTCGGTACAACCGGGTAAAAAAAGCCAAGCGCAAGGACACCAGCGTCGTACAGGCGTCTGGAAAACTCTTGCGCGACGACCGCGTCATAGAGCATCACCGGGACAATTGGATGTTCTCCAAGCTTGATGTCAAAGCCAGCCTTTGCAATCTCTCGCCTGAAGAGGGCGGTGTTCTTTACCAGTTTTTGACGTAGCGATTGGGAACCCTCGATCAAGTCGAGCACGGCGATTGATGCCGCCACAATGGGCGGCGCGACAGAGTTGCTGAAAAGATACGGACGCGAACGTTGTCTAAGTAGATCAATTACCTCTTTTCGGCCACTAGTGAAGCCCCCGCTTGCTCCGCCTAGCGCTTTGCCTAAGGTTCCAGTAATGATGTCGACCCTGGACTTGCCGTCTTCGATTAGTCCCCGGTGTTCATGCGTGCCCTTGCCCGCCGCGCCGAGCACTCCTGTCGCGTGGCACTCATCAATGCCAACGAGTGCGTCGTACTGATCGGCAAGCACACGAATTTCGTCAAGCTTTGCAATTGTGCCGTCCATCGAAAATACGCCGTCCGTGAAGATCAGCACATGTCGAGCCCCGTTCGCGCGAGCGAGTTTTAGTTGCGCCTCTAAGTCAGTCATATCATTGTTGCCATAACGGTACCGCTTTGCTTTGCATAACCGAATGCCATCGATGATGGACGCATGATTCAGCGCGTCCGAAATGACAGCATCCTTTTCGCTGAGCAGTGGTTCGAACAGACCGCCATTAGCGTCAAACGCCGCCGCATACAAAATCGTGTCCTCGGTGCCAAGAAACCTCGACAGGCGCGCTTCTAGATCTTTATGAATATCCTGTGTTCCGCAGATAAAGCGAACCGAGCTCAAGCCGAAGCCGCGCGCATCAAGCGCGGCATGCGCGGCTGTCACTACCGTTGGATCGGATGAAAGTCCCAAATAGTTGTTTGCGCACAAATTTATGAGCTCACGGCCATCGGTTGTTTTAACGGTGGCACTCTGCGGACTGGCCAGCACTCTTTCGGTCTTGAACAGGCCCTCCGACTTAATCGAAGCGAGCTCATTCTTGATGTCTTCATAGAAACTTACGCCTGCAGTCATGTCGACTCACCCAGGGTTTGTTGTTTGTTGAAACCCGCCTTCCAGCCAAACGGGCGGGAGCTTGCAGGACTCACGCAATACGCCGATACTGGCGTACGCTATTATCGTACATATGCGTTATGTTGAACGATTTATGCAATATAGCAGATATTTTGAATTTGTTGTGTTTCTGAAGGGAGGTAGAGATTGGGCAATCAAAAAGTGAAACTGGGTGTCGAAAAACACTTGCGCTCCAAGGTGAGGGGCACGGCAAAGCCGTCAACGAGAACATCCCCAACTGCATCATTTGAGCCGCCGAGTGTTGGTGCAGCGCTTTCCGAAATACGCCAGCAGCGCGGATTGTCGTTGGACGCACTCGCGCGTCAATCTGGCGTCTCCAAATCGATGCTGTCCCAGATTGAGCGCAATCAAACGAACCCTACCGTCGCAATTGTTTGGCGCTTAGCAAATGCTCTGGGCGTAGAAATGGGTTCGCTTATCGCAGGCGCAAAAAAAGAAGTTGCCCCGTCGATTACCCTTATGCCATCACATCTCACGCCGACAATGCGTGGTGCGGACGGCAAATGTGAACTGAAAATTCTTGGGCCAATCGATCTTGCCGGTCGATTTGAATGGTACGAACTGACGATTGCAGGAGGCGGCGCCCTAAAGAGTGACGCCCACGAGCAAGGCTCACGCGAGCACCTAACCGTGCTTTCGGGCTCGCTGAGTGTTGTAAGTGGCGACAGTATCCAGTCAGTGGCTGAGCATGAAACTGCTAGGTATGCGGCTGACCTTCCTCATGCTATTTCCAATTCAGGCAAGACGCGCGCCGTAGCGATACTAGTGGTGCTGCATCCCCTCCAATAGCGCTGGCGTACAATCCTCGAAACTCGCTTTACAGCGCACGCTACTTATTCTTCTTGGCGGGCGTTTCCATCCCAGCTTGGAAGAGCACCAGACTGGCTACGTTACCTGTAGCGTCTTTCTTGAACTCAACTCGAATATCGGCAACTTTGGCGAAGAACTTTTCTTCACTCTCGGCAAACAACTGGAATGCACCCTGCCCCGTTGCACGCGCCAACAGCGTTTCACCGT
>JAJTHD010000222.1 GCA_021297925.1 Lysobacteraceae bacterium | reverse complement strand
GATGAACCTGCAGCGCGCCGAGGCGCTGGTGCCGGCCGGCGCCGACGGCCTCGTCGAGGTCAAGCTTGCCAACGGCGCCTCGCTGAAGTCGAAGACCGTGATCCTCGCCACCGGCGCCC
Organism: Lysobacteraceae bacterium; assembly: GCA_021297925.1. Taxonomy (GTDB): domain Bacteria; phylum Pseudomonadota; class Gammaproteobacteria; order Xanthomonadales; family Xanthomonadaceae; genus Silanimonas. Next base: position 7,762 of record JAJTHD010000222.1, on the reverse strand, counting down.
GTTGGCGCACGATGAACGTGCCGGGCGAGGACCAGTACCGCAACAAGGGCGTGGCCTTCTGCCCGCACTGCGACGGTCCGCTGTTCAAGGGCAAGCGCGTCGCGGTGATCGGCGGCGGCAACTCCGGCGTCGAGGCGGCCATCGACCTCGCCGGGATCGTCGCGCACGTGACCCTGCTCGAGTTCGACACCAAGCTGCGCGCCGACGAGGTGCTGCAGCGCAAGCTGCGCTCGCTGCCGAACGTCGTGGTGGTCACGAACGCCCAGACCACCGAGGTGACCGGCGACGGCCAGCGCGTGGACGGCCTCGTGTACACCAACCGCGGCACCGGCGAATCGAAGCGCATCGCGCTCGAAGGCGTGTTCGTGCAGATCGGCCTGCTGCCGAACACGGAGTGGCTGAAGGGCACGATCGAGCTGACGCCGCGCGGCGAGATCGTCATCGACGACAAGGGCCACACCTCGCTGCCGGGCGTCTTTGCCGCCGGCGACGCGACCATCGAGCCCTACAAGCAAATCGTGGTGGCGATGGGCGGTGGCTCGACCGCCGCGCTCTCGGCCTTCGACCACCTGATCCGCCACGGGGCGCCGGTCGCGGCGCCTGAAGCCGCCGCGGCCTGAGCCGGGCGTTACGATGGGGTACCCTGGGGCCGCGTGCACGCACGCGGCCCCTCCGTTTCCGGAGTCTCCGATGCGTCTTGCCGATCTGCTGCGCGACGCCGCCCGCCGCCTCGGCGACGAGGGCCGCGCCGAGGCCGGCCTCCTCCTCGCGCACGTGCTCGACCGGCCGCCCGCCTGGCTGTGGGCGCACGGGGACGATCCCGTCGACGCGGCGGTGCGCGACCGCTTCGAGGCCCTCGTCGATCGGCGCCTCGCGGGCGAGCCGGTCGCCTACCTCACGGGCCGGCGCGGCTTCTGGCGCTTCGACCTGCGGGTCTCGCCGGACACGCTGATCCCGCGACCGGAGACCGAGCGGCTGGTTGAACTCGCGCTCGAGCACCTGCCCGTCGACCGCGCCCTGCGCCTGCTCGACCTTGGCACCGGCACCGGGGCCATCGCGCTGGCGTTGGCCGCCGAACGTCCGAAGGCCCGCGTCGTGGCGGTGGAGCGCATCGCCGGGGCGGCCGCCGTCGCGCGACGGAATGCCGAGGCCTTGGGCCTGTCGGCGCGCGTCCATGTGCGCGAGGGCGACTGGTTCGACCCGGTGGCGGGCGAGCGCTTCGACCTCGTGGCCAGCAACCCGCCGTACATCGAGGACGGCGACCCGCACCTCGGGCAGGGCGACCTGCGCTTCGAGCCCCGGACCGCGTTGGCCAGCGGGACGGACGGCCTCGACGACCTCCGCCGGATCGCCGTCGCGGCCCCGGCGCATCTCTTGCCAGGCGGCATGCTGCTCGTCGAGCACGGGTGGCGGCAGGGCGAAGCGGTCCGCGCCCTCTTCGCGGCCGCCGGCTTCGTCGACGTGGCCACCGCGTGCGACCTCGAGGACCGCGAGCGGATCACGCTGGGGCGATGGCCCGGCTGAGCCGGGCGACGCTCAGCCGGCGGCCTTGAGGCCGGGCGTCAGCAGCGACGGCCAGCGTTTCAGCACGGCGGCGCGCACCGCGGCTGCGTCGAGGCCCGCCTCGGCCAGCACTTCCTCGCGGCTGGCGTGGTCCTGGAAGCGGTCGGGGAGGCCCAGCATCAGGGTCGGCTTGGCCAGCCCGGACTCGGCGAGCAGCTCGAGCACCGCCGAGCCGGCTCCGCCCATCACCACGTTGTCCTCGAGCGTGACGAAGCCCTCGTGGCTGGCGGCGAGGTCGAGCAGCAGTTCGCTGTCCAGCGGCTTCACGAAGCGCATGTTCACGACGGTCAGGCCGAGCTCGGCGCCCACCTGCTCGGCCAACGGCACCATGGCGCCGAAGGCGAGCAGCGCGACGTGGCGGCCGCGGCGGCGCAGCTCGGCCTTGCCGATCGGCAGCGTGTCCAGCGTGGCCGGCACGGCGACGCCGGGGCCGGTGCCGCGCGGATAGCGCACGGCCGCGGGCCCGTCGTGGCGCAGGCCCGTGGTGAGCATGGCGCGGCACTCGGCCTCGTCGGCCGGCGCCATGACCACCATGTTCGGCACGCAGCGCAGGAAGGACAGGTCGAGGTTGCCGGCATGCGTGGCGCCGTCCGGGCCAACGACGCCGCCGCGGTCGATCGCGAACAGTACGTCCAAGTCTTGGATCGCGACGTCGTGCACCAACTGGTCGTAGCCCCGCTGCAGGAAGGTCGAGTAGATCGCCACCACCGGCTTCGCACCCTCGCAAGCCATGCCGGCGGCCAGCGTGACCGCGTGCTGCTCGGCGATCGCGGTGTCGAAGTAGCGTTCCGGGTACTCCTTGCTGAAGCGCACCAGGCCCGAGCCTTCGCGCATCGCCGGCGTGATGCCCATCAGGCGGGTCTCGACGGCCGCGGCGTCGCAGAGCCAGTCGGAGAACACGTCGGTGAAGGTGGGCTTCTTTGGCCCGCCCTTGGCCACCACGCCCAAGCCCGGATCGAACGGCGAGACGGCGTGGTAGCCGATCTGGTCGCCTTCCGCGAGCTCGTAGCCCTTGCCCTTGGTGGTGATGACGTGCAGCAGCTGCGGGCCCTTGCGGCCCTTCACCGCCTTCATGGCCTGCAGCAGGGCCGGCAGGTCGTGGCCGTCGATCGGGCCGGTGTAGTGGAAGCCCATCTCCTCGAACAGCGTCGAGGGCACGAACATCCCCTTGGCGTGTTCTTCCCAGCGCTTCATGAAGCGGGCGGCCGGGCTGGTCCGCTTGTCGCCGAGGATCTTCTTGCCGCCCTCGCGCACCGCGTTGAGCGTGTTCGAGGCCATCAGCTTGCCGAGCATCTTGGTCAGGCCGCCGACGTTCTCGGAGATCGACATGCGGTTGTCGTTGAGGATGACCAGCACGTCCGGCTCCGGGTCCATGCCACCGGCGTGGTTCAGGGCCTCGTAGGCCATCCCGGCGGTCATCGCCCCGTCACCGATCACCGCCACCACGCGGCGGGGGTCGCCCGCCTGCCGAAGCGCCGTGGCCATGCCCAGCGCCGCCGAGATGCTGGTGCTGCTGTGGCCGACGCCGAAGGTGTCGTACTCGCTCTCGCCGCGCTTCGGGAACGGCGCCACGCCGCCCTTCTTCTTCACCGTGGTGATGCGCTCGCCGCGGCCGGTCAGGATCTTGTGCGGGTAGCACTGGTGGCCGACGTCCCAGACCAGGCGGTCGGTCGGGGTGTCGTAGAGCCAGTGCAGGGCGACGGTCAGTTCGATGACGCCCAGCCCGGCGCCGAAGTGCCCGCCGCTTTGGCCGACCGACTCGATGAGGTACGCCCGGAGTTCGTCGGCAACGGCCGCCAGTTCCGATTCGGGGAACTGGCGCAGGTCGGCGGGCAGGGCGATTCGGGAAAGGCGCGGGTAGCGCTGGGGGTCCATCGCAGGCATCGGCAACAATTCGGTCGCGAATTGTCCGCCCGGGGGGGCGGGGCGGGCAAGCAAGCCGCCCGCCGCGGTTCAGCCGTGGCGGGTTCCGGGTTCCGGTAGCGCCTGCCCGACCCAGCCGTCGGCCACGCCTTCGGCCAGCAGGGCATCGACCACCGGACGGGCCACGCCGCTGCGCCGGGCGAGGCCCTCGGCGGAGTCGGCGCCGCGGGCGAGGGTGGTGGCCACCCGGAAGGCGTCCAGCCGGCCGGCCGCGAGGCCGGGCCAGCGGAGCAGGGCCACGCGGATGTCGTCCGCGGCCTCCGCCCGGTCGGCCGCGCGGGGGCTTTCGGGCACTGCGGGGGCGACCGGCGCCGCGGGGGGGGGCGCCGCCGAGACGATCACCCGGGTCGTGTCCTTCCCGAGTCCCTCGAGGATCCCGGCCAAGGCCTCCGGCGGCGGGCCCGGCGGCAGCCGGTACGGCGTGGTCGCCCGGATCGCGGACGTCATTCCCAGAACGGGGCGGGGGTCGGACGAGGGCCAGCGGAGCCACGAGAGCTGGCCCGCCGGGGAGTCGAGGTCGATGAGGACCATGTCGGCGTCCGAGAGCGCCGCTTCGCTCGCGCCGACGGCGACCAGTGACCGCCTCGCGTCGCGGAGGGCGGGGGCGTCGAGGCCGAGCAGGGCGATTCGGGTCATGGCGGGTCCGGTCGAATGCGCCGCAGGAGTATCCGGGGGGGGGCGTGACTGGTCAACGATGTGGGTTTGACAGGTATTATCATCGCCCCTCGCCGTCGGGACTGTATGGTCTGGCGCTGCTGCGGCTTCTTCTGGACGTCCAATGCCTCTCCCCATTGTGGTACCCCGCGGCCGCGTGGCAGCTCTGCGCGCCCTCGTTTTTCTCGCACTGGCATCGGCTCCCGTTGCAGCCGCCTACGACCTGCAGTTTGCTTTCATCCGCGATGACCAGAGCCCGGCCCCGTCCGGCTCGGACCCGACACCGGCCGGCGGCACGATCGTCTACGACGTGCGGATCGAGAACAGCGCGGCGGACAGCATCGGCAACGTGCAGACCGTGTTCGACGTGCCCGCGGGCACGACACCGGTCTCCCTGCCGGGCAACTGCAGCCTGCGCGCCGGTCCGCCCGCCCAGGTGGTCTGCACCCACGGCACACTGGTGGGCACCCTCGCCGCACCGACGCCGGGCAGTCCGGTGGACTTCCAATTGCGTTTCCAGGCCACTGCGGCCGGCACGGTCACCTTGCGCGGCGCCATCGGTGTGGGTTCGCCGCCGGCCTCGCCCCTCCCGCTCGCCGGCGGCGAAGCGTTCTTCGGCACCGATACCAACATTGCGAACAACAACAGCTCTCAAGCCACGACCGTCACCACCGGCGCCGATCTGTCCATCACCAAGACGGACAGTCCTGATCCAGTGAATGGTGGCGAACGTATCAGTTACACGGTGATGGTCACCAATGCCGGGCCGAATGACGCCGCTGGTGTCCGAGTGCGCGACACGCTGTCGAGCTCCACCAGTTACGTGGCCGGCAGCGCCAATGGCGCCGGCTGGACCTTCTCGCACAGCGGCGGCGTGCTGACGGCCGCCCGTGCCGCAACGCTCGCCAACGGCGCCTCGGCGTCGTTCACCTACCAGGCCACCGTCAACGTGGGTTCCGGCAACGTGGCCAACAGCGCCGTGGTCGACACCACCGGCGGCAGCGCCACGCCCGACTTCGATCCGAACAACAACACGGCCATCGCGAACACCACGGTGAATCCCGGTGCGGACGCGAGCATCACCAAGCTGGTCTCGGCAACGCCGGTCGTGGAAGGGAGCACCGTCACCTTCACCCTGAGGCCGCGCAATGCCGGCCCGAGCGTGCTCAGCTCGGCGGTGGTTAGCGACACGCTGCCTGCCGGCTTCAGCGGCGTCGCCATCACCTCCAGCCCCAACTGGGCCTGCGCGTTCTCCGGCGCGGGCAACAGCCAACTCGACTGCACGCGGGCCAGCGTGCCGGTCGGCACCACCGACAACATCGTGTTCACCGCGACGACGGCCACGGGCGTGCCCGGCAACGGCCAGGTGTTCACCAATACCGGGTCGATCACTTCGGCAACACCCGACCCGAGTACCTCGAACAACAGTGGCAGCGTGAACCTGACGGTGCTGCCGGACGGCGCCGACCTGCAGATCACGGGCAAGACACGCGATCGAAACCTTGTCGCGATCGGTGCTGGCGCCGCATCGCGCATCGCTTCGACCATCGTCGTTCGCAACAATGGCCCCCAAGTGGTCAGCTCGAACCTGGTGGTCACCGACGAACTCGAGGCCAGCGAGACCTTCGTCTCGTCCAGCGGCCCTTGGAGCTGCGCCGCCGCCGGCGCGCCCCAGGTCGTGACCTGCACCTACACCGGCACGTACCCGGTCGGCGTGGGCACCACGCTCGATGGCGGCAACGCGCTGGTGATCACCACCGAAGCCGTCGCCGCGGACACCGACATCATCAACACCGCCTGCGTCGGCGGCAGCGGCGGCAGCGCCGAGCCGGTGACGCCGGGCCCGGACCTCGACCCGAACACCAGCAATGACTGCGCCGGCCCGGGCAGTGGCACCACGGCCACCACGCAGAGCGCTGATCTCGCCCTCGCGAAGGTCACCTCCACGCCGGTCGGCGGCGACAAGGTCGTGTCGACCAGCGAATCCAGCGTCACCTACACGCTGACGGTGACGAACAACGGTGCCAACGCGACGACCGGCATCGTCATCACCGACCCGCTGCCGGGCTTCCGCACCAGCACGCCCGCGACGCCGGCCCCGAGCTTCGACCTCGCCGGCGCGCCGGGATGGAGCTGTTCGATGTCGAGCGGAACGGCGACCTGCCGGTCCAACGCCACGTCGCTGGCTTCCGGGGGCAGTGCGACGATCGGCATCACGGTGCAGCGCCCGATCAATGACAGTGCGGGCAACAACGCCACCTGCAACGGCGCCACGCAGCCGAATGCGTTCTGCAACACCGCTGTCGTCGCCGTGGATCGCACGGTGGCGGGTGCGCTGGGCGATGCCGACTTCTCCGACAACACGGCCGAAGACCACGTCACGGTGGAGCGCGTGTCCAACGTGCGCACCACGGCCAATGTGGTGAGCCCGAGTGCCACCGGCCAGGTCGGTGTGAACGCCACTTTCCGCATCGATTACCTCAATGCCGGGCCTTCGGTGGCGCGTGGCGTCGTCTACCGCGCCACGATCGACCTGCCGGCCAACGACACCGGCTTCGTGCTGACCAGCCTCGTGAACAGTGGGGGCACCGCCTGCAGCGTGGCCACGGGGCCGGGCGTCACGACGGCCGCGGGCGCGGGAGGCACGTCGTACGCCAACCCGTCCGGCAGTGCCAGCGCGATCACCATCACCTGCGGCGCGCTGGACATGGTGAACCAGAACGCGCAGAACCTGCAGGTCACGCTGCGTCCGAACTTCGGCGCCGCCGGCCCGTACACGGCGGTGGGTGACTTCACCTTTGGCAGCGGCAGTTCGAGCGGCAGCGATGCCCAGGGCGCCTGGGACTACAACAGCGTGGCGGGTGCGGCGGACGACGAGCGCAGCGCGACGCTGACGCTCACCGCCGACCAGATCAACCTGCTGACGAACAAGACGGACCTCGTCGACCCGGTCGGCTTCGATCCCAGCGATTTCACCAACAACCGCATCACCTACCGGGTCTCGGTGCGCAACCTCGGCCCGTCGGTGGCCAGCAGCGTGTCGGTCGCCGACACCATCACGCCGCCGGCCGGCAAGACGCTGCGCTACCTCGGCGCCTCGACCTCGTCCTCCGGGCCGTTCGTTCCGGCCCGATGCACGCAGACCAGCGGGGCCAACCCCAGCGCCGGTGCGCCGATGGGCTTCAGTTGCGTGATGCCGGGTGCGGGTTTCACACCGAATGTGGACGGCGTCGTCGGCGTGAACCAGGTGGCCGAGCTGTTCCTGGCCTTCCAGTACGAGACCGCGCCGAACGGCACCGGTGACACCCTGTCGAACACGGCTACGGCCGCGGCCGCGGAGACCGACACCGACCTCAGCAACAACGCCGATGCCGAGGACACGACGATCCGATCGCGCGCCGACCTGTCGGTGGCGAAGTTCGCCGTGCTGACGGCGCCGTCGGCTGATCCCACCGTGGCCCTGCCGGCGAACACCCCGTCCGTGACGCTGCGCCAGCCCTTCTTCTATGTCGTCGAAGGCACGAATAACGGGCCGGGCCTGTCGATTTCTCGCGACCGCAGCGGCAGCAACCCGTTGAACGGGACCGGCACCGTCGTCACCGACAGCCTGCCCATCGGCCTG
>JAJTHD010000232.1 GCA_021297925.1 Lysobacteraceae bacterium | reverse complement strand
GACCTTCTCGCCTCGCGGCCCGGCCGCCGACGCGCTGGCGGAAGCCCGGCGCCGCCTCGCCGCCGCCCGCGACGCCGCCGACCGCGGGCGGAACGAGGACGCCCTTGCGGCGGCGCAGCAGGCCGCCGCCGCGGCCGCGGCCGCTGCCGCCGAAGCCCGACGTGCCGGCCTCGCCGAGGAGGTCGACTCCAAGGCCGCCCGCAACGCCGACCTGCGCCGCCGTCTGCTCGTGGAGGGCAACTGACATGCGCCCGATGCCATTGACGCGCGCCCTCGCGCTCGCCCTCGTCCTGACGCTCGGCGCGCCAGCCGCTGCCTCCGCCGCCACGGCGGACGTCGATCCCGACGTCGCCCGCCTGCAGGACCGCCTGCTCCGCCTCGAGGCCGACGACCAGCTCGCGGGGATGGGCGACGTCGAACGCCTGAAGGCCTCCCAGGCCATCGAGGCGCTGGGCGCGGCGAAGTCCCGCCAGCGCCCCGGTCTTCTCTTCATCGCCGAGCAGCGCGTCCGCGCCGCCGAGGCGGCCGCGCAGGCCGACGCCCTCGCGGCGCAGTCGGAGGCCTTGGACCGCGAGCGCGACCTGATCCTGGTCGACGCCAGCCGCCGCGAGGCGGCGTCGGCCCGTCGCGAGGCCGACCGCCTGCGCACGCAGGCGCTGGCCCGCCAGGAAGAGGCCGCGCGCCTCGCCGAGGAGGCCGAGGCCGAGCGCACCGCCCGCGCCGAGACCTTCGCCCTCGCCGAGCAGGCCAAGGCCGAGGCCGAGCAGGCCCGCCGCCTCGCGGCGACGCGCGCCCGCGAGGCCGACCTGGCCCGGCAGGAGGCCGAGGTCGCCAATTCGCTGGTCGCCGAGGCGCTGTCGGCCGACGCGCCTCTGCCGCCCTCGCGGCAGGTCGGGCCGTCCACGGTCTACACGCTGGCCGGCAGCGCCTTCGCCAGTGGACGCGCCACCCTGACCACCGAGGCGAATGCCAGCCTCCGCCGCCTCGGACAGGAGTTGAAGGGCCGCGCGGTCGAGGTCCTCGGCTTCACCGACAGCCAAGGCGCCGAAGCCGCGAACCTCGCGCTGTCGAAGCGGCGCGCCGAGGCGGTCGCGGCGATCCTGCGCGAGGGCGGGGTCGACGTCCGTGCCGACGGTCGTGGCGAGGCCGATCCGGTGGCCGACAACGGCACGGAGGAGGGCCGGGGGCGGAATCGGCGCGTCGAGATCACCGTCCGCTGACCCGCGGCCCGGCCTCTCAGGGCTCGGCCGTTAGCCGCGCGTGAGGGCTTGCCATCGAAGTCGTGACGGGGTCGTTAACTCCGGCGACCACCCCTTGAAGGCCCCCAGGGCCCGGCGTAGCGTCGATTTCCCGGGAGGTTCTCCCGGGAAACCGAGCCAGGCCGATGACCGCTGACCTCATCCCGCCGCCCTGTCGCCCGGTCCCCGGGCGACCCGCCGCGGCCCGAGGCGGCCAGCCCTCCCGACCTGACCCCTGCCGTCACCCCGAGACCCGGGCGACCGCCCGGGCGTGCGTGTCCTGAAGGAGGTCGTTCCATGTTCGAAGGTCAATCCCCCGCCGACGTCGAGGCGCTTCTGAAGGCGGATGCCGAGTTCCGCCAGCTCTACCGCCGTCACCAGCAGCTCAACAGCCAGGTGATGGATGCCGAACTCGGCGTCCTGCCCATCGATGACGTCACGCTCGCCAAGTGGAAGAAGGAGAAGCTCCACGCGAAGGACCGGCTGACCCGGATGTTCGCCCGAACGCGACATTGACGGTGGCGGCGACGTAGGTGGGCGGCCCGCTGCGCGCGGGCCGCGTTGTTTCTGACGGGGTCCTGCAGGGAGGGAGAGCCGCGATACGCGGCTGGTACAATCGAGGTCCCCGTCCAACGGCGTTCCGGCATGCCCGTCCACCAGAGTGTCCTCGAACTCGTCGGCAAGACGCCCATCGTCAAGGCCCGCAAGCTCGACACCGGCCTGTGCGAGCTCTACCTCAAGCTCGAGTGCATGAATCCGGGCGGTTCGATCAAGGACCGCATCGGCGTGACGATGATCGAGGCCGCGGAGAGGGCCGGGAAGATCCAGCCCGGGGCCACCCTGGTCGAGGGCACGGCCGGCAACACCGGCATCGGCCTCGCCCTGGCCGCCCAGCAGAAAGGCGACCGCCTGGTGCTGGTGGTGCCAGACAAGATGAGCCGCGAGAAGATCTTCAACCTCAAGGCCATGGGCGCCGAGGTGATCCTGACGCGCTCCGACGTCGCCAAGGGCCATCCCGACTACTACCAGGACCTTGCCGCGACGATCGCCGCGCAGACCCCGGGCGCGTATTTCATCAACCAGTTCGGCAACCCGGACAACCCGCTCACGCACGAGACGGTGACCGGTCCCGAGATCTGGGAACAGATGCAGGATGCCGGCGGGATGGACGCCATCGTCTTCGGCTGCGGCAGCTCGGGCACCATGACCGGCCTCTCGCGCTTCTTCGAGAAGGCCGCGCCGCACGTCGAGCTGGTGCTCGCCGATCCGGTGGGGTCGATCCTCACCAAGTACATCAACGAGGGCATCCTCGACACCAAGTCGGGCAGCTGGCTGGTGGAAGGCATCGGCGAGGACTTCCTGCCGAGCATCTCCGACTTCACCCGCGTCAAGAAGGCCTACGCCGTCTCCGACAAGGACAGCATGCTCGCCGGCCGCGAGCTGCTGGCGAAGGAGGGCGTGCTGGGCGGGTCGT
>JAJTHD010000252.1 GCA_021297925.1 Lysobacteraceae bacterium | reverse complement strand
CGAGGCCATCGGCCACGAGCAGCGCATCTTCCCGATCGGCCGCCTCGACAAGGACAGCGAAGGCCTGATCCTGCTGACCAGCAACGGCGACATCGTCAACGAGATCCTGCGCGCCGAGAACAGCAAGGAGAAGGAGTACCTCGTCGGCGTCAACAAGGACGTGACTGAGGCCTTCCTGCGTGGCATGGCGCGTGGTGGCATCCCCATGCACGGGCAGGTGACCCTGCCGTGCAAGGTGTCGAAGATCGGCCCGGTCGGCTTCCGCATCGTGCTGACGCAGGGCCTGAACCGGCAGATCCGCCTGATGTGCACGCACTTCGGTTACCGGGTGAAACGCCTGTTCCGAAGCCGCATCGTCAACATCCAGATCGGCCACCTGAAGCCCGGCCAGTGGCGCAACCTCACCGACGCCGAACTGCGCGGCTTGCTGCCGAACCGCACGGAGTGGTGAACCGGTCGCGGCCTTCGCCGTGATCCCGGCAACGACGAACGGCGGCCCGAGGGCCGCCGTTTGCGTTTCCCTTCAGGCCTCGATCAGCCCAGCGCCGGCAGCACGAAGGCGAACACCGCGCCGGTGATCGTGGCGAGCACCGAGAACCCGTAGAGCCCGTTCGACCAGCGACGCAGCCGTGCGCAGGCCCGGGCCAAGGCCGGGTCGGCGGGGCAGGGCGCCGAGCGTGCCCGGCACAGCAACGCGCCCGCGACGGCCAGTGCGACGGCCGCGACGCCGAACACCAGGCCCTTGCGCTCGGAGAGCCAGATCAGCTGCGGCACGGCCGTGACCAGCCCGGCGAGGGTCGCCCCTGCGCCGAGGCTCACCATCACCGCGGGCAGCACGCAGCAGACCAGCGTGCCCGAGCTGGCGATCAGGGCGCCGAAGGCACCCCAAAGGCTCTGCTGGCCGGGGGCCAGCATTGCACGCAGGACGCTCGCGTCATCGCGGCCCGCGGGCTCAGTCACCCGCGACCTCGGCCTTGATCTGCGCCACCGTCGCATCGGTGCGCTGCAGCCCGACGACCGTGTAGCCCGCGTCGGTCAGCAGCTTCTTCGCGACGTCGTCGGGAATGTCCTGGCCGTCCTTGAGCTCGACGGCCACGAGGCGGTCCTCCAGGCTGACGAATACCTCGCCGGCAGCGGACTGCTTCCTGAACGCGGCGGTGATGCCGTTGGCGCAGAACGCGCAGACGAGGCCATTGACCTGCATCCGGAGGCTGCGGGCTTCGGCGGCGGATGCGAAGGCGAGGGCGGCCAGCAGGCCGATCGAAAAGAGCTTGGTCGGTTTCATGGCGTTACTCCGGGGTCAGAAGTTGAACATCACGTTGGCGAGCGGGCGGCCGTCTTCGTCGGCACCGCCCTCGACCCACCAGGTCGTGGTGAACAGCCGCAGCACGAGGGCGCCCTTGACGTCGCCGTCGTTGGCGTTGGTCGTGCGGGTGCCCTTGAGCACGAACCAGGTCGCCGTGCGGTCGATGTCGTGCGGGTAGGGGGCCCAGCCGAGCGATGCCGTGTCGAAGCGATGCGACCAGCCGTCGCCTTCGTGCAGTTCGCTGACGAACGAGGTGTAGACGCGTCGCGTCTCGTAGTCGACCTGCAGGCCGGCGTGGCGGGCCGTTCCATCGCCCAGGGCAGTGCGCGCACGGCCGGCGCCGACCCACCCAAAGGCGTTCGCTTGGGCGGTGGGCAGGTTCCAGCGGTGAAGCAGGCGTGCCGCCCGCACGTAATCGAGGGACAGGCGTCCGCTGCGGCCGAGGCCGTCGTGGCGGAGCGTGCCGACGCTCGCCGACCATCGGAAGCTCGGCGAGTAGGTGTAGGACGCATGGAAGGCGTCGGTGTCCGATTCGGCCATCAGCATGTGGCCGTCGGCATAGGAGATGGGCCGCGCGGTCGAGGGGCCGGCCAAGGCCAGCGCCACCGCGGCCATCAGGGCCGGCAGGGTCGTTCGTTGCATGGGGATCTCGCGGAAGAGGAAGGGGCGGGCAGGGCCCGTGTCGACAACGCGCCGGCGGGCGGCGCGGTCCGGGGTCCTCAGGCGACGCGAGGGGGTTCGAGGGGAACGGGCAGGGTCCGGGATCGGAGCACGGCGACCGCGGGCTCAGGTCGTGTGGACGGCTGGACGGGCGTGAGACGCAGGGGCGCCGCCACTGGCGCCGCGACGACCAGCGAGCAGGCCCAAGCACAGAGGCCTTGGTCGGCGGAGCCACAGCAGTCGGCGACCACGGGTGATCGGTTCGCAGCGAGGTCGGACGTCGGAGCGACCCCAGCGCCGTGGCAGTGCGGCGTCACGGCCGGCTTGGCGGTCGCTGCGTCTCCGGCCCCTGGCGCATCCACGCGATGGCCGGCGGCCATCGCCAATGTCGTGGTCGCCTGTAGCAGCAACGCCACGGCGAGGAGCACGTGGGCGAGGAGCCGGTGGAGGGGCGGACGACAGGCGGCCATGGCCGTTTGAGTGTACCCCTTCGCCGGAGGGCGGGCGGGCATTGTGCCCCCGCCTTGACAAAATGTTGGCAATGGCCTCGGAAAAGCCGTATGGTGCTCCTCGCTGAGCTTGCCGGGTCACGGTGAATTGTGTCCCGATGCGGTAGATCGATGATCCGCTACATCGCCCTTGTGTTGCCTCCCAGCAGACAGCCGCCGGCCTAATCCCCGGTGAAAACCTCAAAACATCGAATTCTGTTCCTAGGAGACAACTCATGTCCGATCGTCAGACCGGCACCGTCAAGTGGTTCAACGACGCCAAGGGCTTCGGCTTCATCTCGCGCGAAGGCGGCGAAGACCTGTTCGTGCACTTCCGCTCGATCCAGGGCTCGGGCTTCAAGACGCTGAAGGAAGGCCAGAAGGTCAGCTTCACCGTCGTCAAGGGCCCGAAGGGCCTGCAGGCCGACGCCGTCCAGACGCTCTGAGCCCCCGGCCAGCGCTGTGACACGGACCCCGGGCCTCCGCGCCCGGGGTTTTCGTTTTTGAAAGGAGAATCCCCCATGCAGATCGCCGAGCGCACCGTCGCTTCCTTCCACTACACGCTGACGAGCCCCGACGGCCAGGTCATCGACAGCTCGCGCGGGCGCGACCCGTTGCCCTACCTGCACGGGGTCGGGCATATCGTGCCGGGACTCGAGAAGGCGATGGTCGGCCGCGTCGCGGGCGACACCTTCCAGATCGTCGTGCCCGCGTCCGAGGGCTATGGCGAGCACAACCCGGAGATGATGCAGGCCGTGCCGCGCGCCGCCTTCCCGGCCGGCATCGACATCGAGCCGGGCATGCAGTTCGAGGCGCAGGGCCCGATGGGTCCCATCACGGTGGTCGTCAAGGCCGTCGACGCCGAGGCGGTCACCATCGACGCCAACCACCCCCTGGCCGGCATGCCGTTGCACTTCGACATCGAGGTCGTCGAGGTCCGCGAAGCCTCGGTCGAGGAGGTCCTGCACGGCCACGTGCATGGCCCGGGTGGACACCCCCACTGACGCCGGGCCCCGGCCCGCGGTAGTCTCCCGCTCCGTTGCCTTTGGAGTCCCGCCATGACCACCGCCTACGACTTCACCGCCACCGACATCGATGGCAAGGAACGCTCGCTCGACGAGTTCAAGGGCAAGGCCGTGCTGGTGGTGAACACCGCGAGCAAGTGCGGCTTCACCCCGCAGTACACCGGCCTCGAACAGCTGTGGAAGGACTACGGCGACAAGGGCCTCGTGGTACTGGGCTTCCCCTGCGACCAGTTCGGCCACCAGGAGCCGGGCGACGAGGCCGAGATCAAGAACTTCTGTTCGCTCACGTACGACGTGAGCTTCCCGATGTTCAAGAAGGTCGACGTCAACGGCCCGAAGGCGCACCCGCTGTTCAACTGGCTGAAGAGCGAGAAATCGGGCTTCCTCGGCACCGAGGGCATCAAGTGGAACTTCACCAAGTTCCTCGTCGGCCGCGATGGCCGGGTGCTCAAGCGTTACGCCCCGACGGACAAGCCGGAGTCGATCCGCAAGGACATCGAGAAGGCGCTGGGCTGAGCGCCGCCGCGTTCAGCGCAACGGCGCGACCTCGACCAGCACCTCGTTGCGGCGGAAGAAGCCTGGGATCCACGGCGGGTTGTATTGCGCCGACCACGGTTCGCCGACGATGGAGAGGCCGGCCTTCTCGACGTCCCGGAGCAGCGCCTGCTGGCGCTCGGCGAAGCGGATGGGGTTCCAGCGACCACTGAAGCGCAGCGCGGCGACCTGCCGCGCAGGCACCTCGCGGAGCCGGATGGACGGGTCATCCGGCCGTGGCAGCGTGTCCATGCGGTAGCGCGAGGGCATTACGAAGCCGATGGTCCACGCGGCGGGAGACCCCGCGGTCTGTACCGGCGCCGTCATGCCGATCCGCTCGCCGGATCGCGCGCTCTGCACGGGGGCCGTCATGCCGATCCGATCCCGGGGCTGGTTCCCGCCGAAAATGTAGCCGGCCAGCTGCTTGAATCCGGCATCGACGGCGTCCCGGGGGTCCTCGCCGGACACATCCACCTCGGCCACGATCATCGGCGCGTAGGCGCGAAGCTCGGTCTCGGGCGCGAGTTCGCGGAGCACCTCGTAGGCGGGTTCTTCGACGGCCATGGCGATGCGCGGGGCAAGGGCGGAAAAGGCGAGGGCGATGGCCAGCAGCAGGCGGGTCATGGCGCAGTCCCGGGAAGGAAGGCCGGTAGCCTGCGCTCCCGGGTGTCGTCGTGGCGTCGTGCCGCCGGCGTTCACTTTTCGACGAAGGCGCGCTCGAACACGTAGTGGCCGGCGACGCCGATCTTCGGCGACGCGACTAGGCCGCGCTCGTCGAGCAGCTTGCGGAAGTCGGCGAGCATTTGCGGGCTGCCGCAGATCATCGCCCGGTCGGTCGCCGGGTCGATCTCGGATAGCCCGAGGTCGCGCTGCATCGTGCCGCTGGCCATCAGGTCGGTGATGCGGCCGTGGTGCTTGAAGGGTTCGCGGCTCACGACCGGGTAGTACAGGAGCTTTTCGCGGATCTGTTCGCCGAGGTACTCGTGCTTCGGCAGCTCGCGCTCGATGTAGTCGCGGTAGGCGAGATCCCCGGCGTTGCGAACCCCGTGGGTGACGATGACCTTGTCGAAGCGTTCGTAGGTGGCCGGGTCGCGGATCACCGACAGGAACGGCGCCAGCCCGGTGCCGGTGGCCAGCAGGTAGAGGTTGCCGCCGGGGTGCACGTCGCTGATCAGCAGGGTGCCGGTGGGCTTCCGCGAAAGCAGCAGAGTGTCGCCGGGCCGGATGTGCTGCAGCCGCGAGGTGAGCGGGCCGTTCTGCACCTTGATGGAGAAGAACTCCAGGTGCTCGTCCCAGTTCGGGCTGGCGATGGAGTAGGCGCGCATCAGCGGCTTGCCCTCGACCTCGAGGCCGATCATCACGAACTGGCCGTTCTCGAAGCGGAAGCCGTCGTCGCGGGTGCAGGTGAAGCTGAAATACGCGTCGGTCCAGTGGCGGACGTCGAGGATGGTTTCGGAGATGAAGGGGGACGGGGAGGACATGCCGGCGGTCGGTGTCGGAACCCGGCCATTGTCGCATCCGGGGTCGATCGAGCCTTGATCGGAGCGAAACAATGGCCTTCGGTGTCTCGTCTCGTCTCGTGGCGGTCGGACGGGTCGCCCATCGCCCCTTCACGCCCTCTTACATTGCGTTCAGGGGGCAGTTAATGTACTGGACGCTGCCCTGTGCAGGGTCACCGACCACCGTGGCCCGGTCCGCCGGTCGACCCGATCCGCGGCATCGTTGCAAGGTGTTCCCCCGGCCGGCAGCCGCGGCGCGAAGGGGCGTCGTGTCCACCGCCAATGTGAGGACGCAAAGCTAATGTCGGATCGTCAGTTCGGCACCGTGAAGTGGTTCAACGATGCCAAGGGATACGGTTTCATCACGCCGGAGAGCGGGCAGGACCTGTTCGTCCACTTCCGCTCCATCATGGGCAACGGCTTCCGCACGCTGAAGGAAGGCCAGAAGGTCAGCTTCAAGGTCGTGCAGGGCCAGAAGGGCCCGCAGGCCGACGAAGTCCAGGCCGCCTGAGCCCGCCCGCGGTTGCTTCTCGGACCCCGGCAACGCCGGGGTTTTTTTGCGCTGCCGCATTCCTGCTGCGCCGCGCAAGTCCCCTCGGCGGCTTGGACGCGCGGCACCGATTGGCACAGACTGTCTGCCCGACCCGGACGTCCCGCCGATGCCGACTCTCCACTACGCCCCTGGCGCCGCGAGTTTCTGCGTGCACTGGCTCCTGATCGAGCTCGGCGTTCCATTCGAACTGCGCAAGGTCGACCTCGCGGCCGGCGAGCAGCGGCGGCCCGACTACCTTGCCTTGAATCCCGCGGGCGTCGTCCCGACCCTGGTGATGGACGATGGCGAGGTGCTGGTCGAATCCGGCGCGATCCTTTGGGCGCTGGCCGAGCGCTTTCCGGACGGCGGTTTCCTGCCACCGCCCGGCACGGCCGCCCGCGCACGCGCGATGGAATGGCTCCTGCAGATGGTGAACGTCCTGCAGCCGGCGTTCCGGATCTGGTACTACCCGCACGAGGCGGCAGGCCCCGACGCCGGGGCCGGGGCGAAGGCCGAGGCGGAGGCCCGCATCGGCCGTTGCTTCGACCGCGTCGATGCCCACCTGGCCGCGGCGGGGCCGTTCCTTCTGGGCGAACGGTTGACGGTGGCCGACCTCATGCTCGTCATGCTGTGCCGCTGGTCCCGCAACCTGCCCAAGCCGGCGACCGAATGGCCGGCGCTGCGCGGGTTCATCGACCGGATGAGGGCTCGCCCGGCCTTCACCGCCCTCTGCGAAGCCGAAGGCCTGACGGAGTGGCGGGCATGAGCGACCGTGCCTTGCAGTCCCTGCCCGGTCTTGAGCCGGCGGTCGTGCATTGGAGGATCGACGAGGACCTGCTCGTCGTCGAGTTCCGCGGGCGTCGCCACGATGCCGCCCACATGGCGGGCTGCTGGCACGCGGTGCGACGACTCGCGGCGGAGGCCGGTCGTGATCGCATCCTCGCGATCGACCTGATGGACGACGACCCGCTCAACGGCGAGCAGCGGAAGGCCTTCATCGAAGGGCTCGGGGTCGACATGTTCATCGGCCGGCGCTGGGCCTACGTCGCCCGCTCGATCGACCGGGTGGGCGCCTACGAGGCGACCCAGATCGACGTGCAGGAACTGGGCGTCGACGTCCGCGTGTTCTCGTCCCGGGCCGAAGCCGAGGTCTGGCTGCGCCACGGCGCCTGACGGGCGGGCGTTACAATCGGCGCCCTGTCCACCGCCCCGCGGCGCCGCGCCGCCATGCCATGACCGTCATCAAGCAGGACGACTTCATCCAGTCGATCGCCGACGCGCTGCAGTACATCAGCTACTACCACCCGGTCGACTACATCAAGGCGCTGGCCAAGGCCTACGAGAAGGAGGAGAGCCCCGCGGCCAAGGACGCGATGGCGCAGATCCTCATCAACTCGCGCATGTGCGCCGAAGGCCATCGCCCGATCTGCCAGGACACCGGCATCGTCACCGTCTTCCTCGAGATCGGCATGGACGTGCGCTGGGACGCGACGCTCTCGGTCGAGGACATGGTCCACGAGGGCGTGCGCCGCGCCTACAACCACCCGGAGAACAAGCTGCGTGCCTCGGTGCTGGCCGATCCGGCCGGCAAGCGCACCAACACCAAGGACAACACGCCCGGCGTCGTGAACATGAAGGTCGTGCCGGGCGACAAAGTCGACGTGATCGTCGCCGCGAAGGGCGGCGGCTCGGAGGCGAAGTCGAAATTCGCGATGTTGAATCCGTCCGATTCCATCGTGGATTGGGTGCTGAAGACCGTGCCGACCATGGGCGCCGGCTGGTGCCCGCCGGGCATGCTGGGCATTGGCATCGGCGGCACCGCCGAGAAGGCCATGCTGCTGGCGAAAGAATCCTTGATGGAAGAAATCGACATCCAGGATCTGATTGCCCGCGGCCCGAGCAACCGCGCCGAGGAACTGCGCATCGAGCTCTACGAGAAGGTGAATCAACTGGGCATCGGCGCGCAGGGCCTCGGTGGCCTGACCACCGTGCTCGACGTCAAGATCAAGGACTATCCGACCCACGCGGCCAACCTGCCGGTGGCGATGATCCCGAACTGCGCGGCCACGCGGCATGCGCATTTCACCTTGGACGGCAGCGGCCCGGTGATGCTGGAGCCGCCATCGCTGGAAGATTGGCCGGAGCTGACCTACGACGCCTCGAAGGGCACGCGCGTCAACCTCGATGGCATCACCAAGGACGAGATCGCGAGCTGGCAGCCCGGCGACGTGCTGCTGCTCAACGGCACGCTGCTCACCGGCCGCGACGCCGCGCACAAGCGCATGGTCGACATGCTCAACAAGGGCGAGCCGCTGCCGGTCGACCTGCGCGGCAAGTTCATCTACTACGTCGGCCCGGTCGATCCGGTGCGCGACGAGGTCGTGGGCCCGGCCGGCCCGACCACCGCCACGCGCATGGACAAGTTCACCGAGCAGGTTCTGGCCGAGACCGGCCTGTTCGGCATGGTCGGCAAGGCCGAGCGCGGCCCCGTGGCCATCGAGGCGATCAAGAAGCACCAGAGCGCCTATCTGATGGCGGTCGGCGGCGCGGCCTACCTCGTCTCGAAGGCGATCAAGGCCGCCAAGGTCGTGGGTTTCGCCGACCTCGGCATGGAGGCGATCTATGCCTTCGAGGTCAAGGACATGCCGGTGACCGTGGCCGTGGATTCGCGGGGTGAATCCGTGCACACGACGGGACCGGCCGAGTGGAAGGGCCGCATCGCCAAGAGCCTTGGCATCCCGGTGGTCGTTGAGTAAGTCGATCGTCCGCACCGTGGACATTGACGGCGCCTTCGGGCGTCGTCGTCATTTCCGGCATCAGAACATGAGCCTGATCCCGGCATAGGCCTGACGCGGCGTGGCGACCTCGATGCCATCGCTGCGGATCCGCGTCGAGTACACCCGGTCACCGAGGTTCTTGACGCCCGCGAGCAGCACGGCACCTTTGCCGGCCAGTGGCCATTCGGCCGCGAGGTCCCAGACGGTGGTCGCCGGTATCGTGGCCGGCAGGATCGATGTGCCGCTGCCGCTGCCCAGGTTGCTGTCCTGCCAGAACTGCTCGCTGACGTAGGTCCCGGTGAGCGCCAAGCGATGCCCTCCCTCGCCACGCCAGAGAAGGCCCGCGCGGAGGATCCGCTCCGGTGCGTACTGAGGACGGTTTCCGACCAACGCCGGCGAGGCGGAATGGGTGATCCTGGCGTCCAGCAGGCTGCCGTTGAGGTAGAGCAGCAGGGCGTCCTCGTCCCCGGCCAGCAGGTTCCCCTCGATGGCGAACTCGAGGCCCTGGTGCCGCGCGTCGCCGCTGTTGATGCGCTCGACGTCGCTGGCACCGACGAGGCGCTGCTCGATGCGGTCCTCCAAGTCGATGCGGAACAGGCTCACGTCCAAGCCGATGGCCCCCGCGGTCCCGAAGCGGCCACGCAGGCCGATCTCGCGGTTCAGCGCACGGGCTGGGTCCGGATCATTCGTGGTGGCCAGCTCGGCGATGGGGTTGCCGATGTCGTCGTAGCGCATCGGCCGATAGCCCTGCGAGACGTTGGCGTAGGCGCGCCAGTTCCGATCGAGGAGCCGAGTGGCTCCGATCCCGAGCAGGGTCTCGGAGCGGGCGAAGCTACGCTCGATCGCTGCACGACGCAGGCTGGCAAGCTTCAGCGGCTCCTCGATGCGCATCACCACGCGCTCTTGGCGGAGGCCGGGCACCAGCGTCCAATCACCGAATCGGAAGGCGTTCTCGAGGAACACGGCGCCGTAGGCGTTCTCGCGATCCTGCGCGAAGCGTGGGGTCTCGCCCTCGCGCCCCGGGCCGCGCAGGGAGGCGCCGCGCGATTGCGTGCGCGGGCTGTTGCTGGCGTACAGCGTGCCGCCCCAGGCCAGGCTATGGTCCGCGCCCCATTCGGTCAGCACGCGGGTGTCGAGCCCAGTGACGTCGAACTTCTGCCGGTCATAGGTGGTGAAGGCGGGTGCCGCGGCGCCGGGCGAACGGTTCGTGGCGCGGCGGCTCCAGCGATCCTGCGTCCAGTGGAACAGCTTTGCGGTGAGCTGGCTGGCCTCGCCGATGGCGCGCTGGTGCTGCACGCGAAGGTCGAGCCGATCGATGTCGATGCGGTTGTCCGGCGTGGTGGACAGCATCGGGTTGGCCAGGAACTGCGCGAGTGTCAGGCGTCCTGGCTCGTTCGAGCCCGAACGGTAGGCGCTGGCATCCACCCACCAGCTGGCGTTCCCGTCCTGCTGCCACAGGGCGGAGAGGCGCCCGCTGCTGACGCGGAAGTCGCTGTTGACCCGATCCACGTCGCCCCGGTGTTGCGCGGCCGAGGCGAAGCCCCCCCAGCCGTCGCCGCCGAACGAGGACTCGGCATAGAGCGCGCCACCGCCGTTCCCGAAGCCGAGCAGGTCGAGGCGCCCCGAGGTGGCCGAACCCGGCTCCGGGCCGCGCCGGATCAGGTTCACCACCGGTCCCGGCTGTGGGCCGTAGAGCAGGCCGCTGGCGCCGCGGAGGAAATCGATCTCCACGACCTGCTGGCTCGCCGGAGTGAAGTACAGCGTCGGGTAGCCGAACCAGTCGGACAGCACCGGCACGCCGTCCACGGCGAACAGCACGAACTCCGATTCATGCGGGTCGCCGAGGCCCCGGTAGTTCACGTTGTAATGGCTGGGGACGGGCTGCTCGGAAAGCAGCAGGCCGGGCGTGCGCGCCAGGAGTTGCCGGTAGTTGTCGCCGGCGATGGCCGGCTGCTCGTCCAGCGCGATGCGCGTGGCCTTGCGGCCGGCGTTGAGCTTGCCGTCCTCCACGTCGGGCGGCGCGTCGCGGTCCGCGCGCGGCGCCGCCGCGGCGCGGACTTCGACCGTCTCGAGCTTGACGCGGTCGTCGGCCGACGGAGTGGCCTGCGGGGCGGTCGACGAGGCGATTGCGAACGCCGATACGATGGTGATGGGGAGCGTGCGCATGGCCGATGTCACCAGCCGTAGCGGGCGCCGACCACGACCTGCCGTGGATTGCCGAGAAGGATCCCGCGCGTGCGGTCCACGATGTAGATGCGGTCGGCGAGGTTCTTCACCGCGGCATAGGCCGACCAGCCCCGCAGGTCGGGTTCCCAGTTCAGCGTGGCGTTCCACACCGCATGGCCGTCGAGCTGGCCGATCTGTCCGTCGCCATTGGCGACCGGATGGCGGGTGTTCGCGAAGTCCGCCCACTGGCGGCCGACCTGCTGCACCTCGACCGAGCCGTCCCATGCGCCGCGGACATAGCCGACACGGAAGGTCGTGGCGAGATCGGGGGCGTAGGGCAGGCGGTTCCCGGCGGCGCTGCCGTTCGCGGCCTGGCCGTTGTCGACGCGACGCAGGACCGTGTGCTGCTCGGCCGTGGGCAGCCAGGTGACAGCGAGGTTCGCGTAGAACTCGCCTTCGCGCGTCTGCAAAGCATTGCGATTCAGGCCGGCCGCGAACTCGAGGCCGGCATAGCGCGTCTCGCCCTGGGCCAGCGGCGTGCTGCCTCCCGCGATCGACCCGACGACGATCTGGTTGTCGAAGGCGTTGCGGAAGACGGTGGCCTCGAGGTCGATCCCCTGCCAGCGGCCGCGCAGACCGGCCTCGAGGTTCAGGCTCTTCTCGGCGTCCACGGTCGTGCTTGTGCCGTTGCCGGCGATGAGGTCCTCGACGCGCGGCGGCGCGAAGCCTTCGTGCGCGGAGGCATAGGCGGTCACTGCGCCGAGGTCCCATTCGAGCCCCAGGCCCCAGGTGGTGGAGCGCACGGTGTCGTCGCCGGCGGCGCCTCCGGCGAGCCGGTTGCGGCGCGCGAAGTCGATGGCCTCGTGGCGCAGGCTCGGCGTGATGCGGGCCGCGCCGACGTCGAAGGTCGTCGTGGCGAACGCGGCCATCGCCTCCGCGGTGCGGAGGTTGTCCTCGACGAAGGTGCCGCTGCGGGCGGCCGGTCGCGTGCCGTTGACCTGGAAGCGGATCTGGTCTTCCTCGTGCCAGCGCACGCCGACCTCGCTCCGGCCTTCGGTGCCGAACAGGCTGCTGTCGCACGAGAAGCGGGTGTCCACGCCCCAGGTGTAGTAGTTGCGGAGGCGGCCCTGCGCGGAGTTGCAGCCGCGCGGATCGACGCGTTCGCCGCGGTAGCGGGCGTCTCGGAAGGCGATGCCGCACTGGGTGTCGCTGGTGGTGCTCGACTGGCGCCACCAGTCGCGCAGGAACTCGGAGTAGTAGGCCGACGTGAGCAGTTGCACGCCCTCCCTCGGGGTCCACGCGTGGCTGGCCGACAAGGCCGAGTGGCGGATGTCGAAGAGATCGTCCTGGAAGGGGTAGTACCCGCGCCCGAAGTTGCGGAGCTCGCCGTCGGTCAGGCCGGAGTATCCGACCTCGGAGCGTTCGCGCAGCGCGTTGCCGCGGAAGGTGAGGGCATGGTGCTCGTCGACCTGCCACTGGTACTTGGCGAACAGGTCGGTCTGTTCGAGACGGGTGTTGTCGCGTGCGCCGTCGCCCTGCTTGTGCCCGAGGTCGACGAGCAGGCCGTTCCCGCCCACGCTGGCGTGCAGGGCACCGTAACCGCGGGTGCCTGCCGACAGCTGCACGTGCCCCGCGGGATCGTCCGGCGGGGTAGGGGTGATGTAGTTGATCGCGCCGGCGATGGTCTGGGGCCCGAAACGGAGCAGGCCCGAGCCCTTGAGCACTTCGATGCGGTCGTAGCGCTGGATCGGGGCGTGGTAGTAGCTGGCGTTGTCGCCATACGGCGCGTACATCGCGGGAAGGCCGTCCTCCAGCAGGAGGACCTTGGTGCTGCGCGTGGGGTTGCTGCCGCGGATGCCGATGTTTGGGCGCAAGCCGAAACCCTCCTCGTCTCGCACGTTCACGCCCGGCACCTTGCGGAGCGCTTCGTTCACCGTGAGCGCTCGACTCGAGACGAGCACGCTCTGGTCGAGCACGGTCGCGCTGCCGTCGGCCGACCCGCCCTCCGCGCGGCCCACCACGTCGATGGTGGCCAGGGTCTTGGCGCCCCGGACGGCGGTGTCCCCGGGGCGCGGCGCGTCCGGACCTGAGGCGGGAACGGTGTCGCCCGCCTGGGCGAGCAGCGGGAGGAGGGCGACGATGGCGAGGGCGAGGCGGTGACGCGGCATGGGGCAAGATTAGTTAATGCGAATCGTTATCATAACCAACGACGAACGCATCGGCAATTCTTCCCGTGGCGTCGCCGATGTCTCGCGTCATGGGCGGTGTGCTACCTTCGACCGCCCCTTCACGACGCCTGCACGCCTTGATGCAAGCCGACCTGCCGCTGCGCGAACCCACTGCCCCAGGACTTCGCGTCCTGCTGAGCGGTGCGAGCGGACTGGTGGGGGGCAAGGTGCTCAAGCGCCTGTTGGCCGCCGGTGGAGATGCCGACGTCATCGCCCCGACGCGAAGCCCGTTGGCCGTGTCTTCGCCGCGCCTCCGGAACCCCGTGTTCGATGGCACCAAGGCATCGCGCGCCGGCGACGGCAGCCTGAAGCGCCTTCTTGCGGGGGGGCGGGTCGACGTCTGGGTCTGCGCGCTCGGGACGACGATGGCCAAGGCGGGGAACCAAGCGGCGTTCGTGGCGATCGACCGGGACCTCGTCCTCAAGTTCGCCGGCATTGCCCGCCATCTCGGCGCGAGGCACGCCATCCTCGTGTCGTCGGTGGGCGCGAATCCGCGGTCCGGCAGTTTCTATCTCCGGGTCAAGGCGGAGGCGGAGCGGGGCTTGGCCGAACAGAACTTCCCGCGCGTCGACATCCTGCGGCCGGGCCTGCTGCTGGGCGACCGCGGCGAGTCACGGCCGTTCGAGCAGATGGCGCGCGTCCTCGCGCCGGTCTACAACCCGCTGCTGGTCGGGCCGCTGTCCCGATATCGCGCGATCCCCGCCGCCACCGTGGCCGACGCCGTCGTGGCGCTCGCCCGCGGCGGCGGCAACGGTTGGTACGTCCACGAGTTCAACGCGATCAAGCGCGCCGCGGCGGGTTGAGGGCCGTCAGGCCCGGCGTTCGTCCGCGACGAGCCCGTAGATCGCCGAGTCCTGCAGTTCCCCGCCGGTGCGCCAGCGTTGGCGCAGCAAGCCTTCGCGCTGGAAGCCCAGGCCTTCAAGGAGGCGGCATGAGGTCACGTTGCGCGGGTCCACGTCCGCCTCGATCTTGTGCAGCCCGAGCGTCCCGAAGGCGTGGTCGAGGGCGAGGTCGACCATCCGGCGGCCGAGACCGCGCCCCCAGAGCACCGTGTCGAGGAGGTAGCCGATCTCCGCGCGGCGGTGCGTCCGGTCGATGCGGTAGAGCGTGACCCAGCCAACCAATGCCGCTTCGCCGGAACGTCGAGCTGCGAACTGCAGCAGGTCGCCCTCGCGGGCACCGGCATCGATCGCGTCGAGGTAGGCCTCGGCTCGATCACGATCGCCCGGCGTCCAAGGCTCGGTGCTCCAGTAGCGCATCCCCGCCGGATCGGCATGCAGACGGGCGAGGGCTTCGGCGTCGGCGTCTGCGGTCTCCGCCAGCCACGGGCCAAGGCGGATCGCGTCGGCGTCGAGGAGGGGCAGGGCGGCGGCGTGCGGTCGGCGCGGCTCAGCGGAGCCGGGTTCGACAGACGTCATCGCTCAGCCCTGCGCCAGCGTCGTGAACAGCGCCCGCGCGGCGCGCAGGCGGCTCGGCGCATCGGGCAACTCGAGCTTCATCTTCAGCTTCTCCGGGCCGTCCATCGCGTAGACCTTGGGCTGGCCCTGGATCATGCGGATCACCGACATCGGAT
This sequence comes from Lysobacteraceae bacterium, assembly GCA_021297925.1. Lineage (GTDB taxonomy): Bacteria > Pseudomonadota > Gammaproteobacteria > Xanthomonadales > Xanthomonadaceae > Silanimonas. The sequence continues at coordinate 1,018 of JAJTHD010000252.1, read as the reverse complement.
CGATGTTCGGCTTGGCATCGAACACGAGGCGCCCGCCGGTCGGGCCGAGATCCAGCTTGCGGATGCCGAGGCGCGCGGCGTCGAGCTTCAGTTCGCTGACGGCGAACAGGTGCCTCGCCGGGTCGGGCAGCACGCCGAAACGATCCACCAGCTCGATCTGCAGTTCCTTCAGGCGGTCGACCGTCTTCGCCGCGCTGATGCGCTTGTACTGCGTCAGCCGCGCGTGCACGTCGGGCAGGTAGTCGTCGGGCAGCAGGGCGGGCAGGTGGAGGTTGATCTCCGGGCCGATCGGCGCGCCCGCGTCGAGGTCGGGGATCTTGCCGGCCTTGATCGACTTGACCGCGCGCTCCAGCAGCTCGGTGTAGAGGCTGAAGCCCACTTCGGCGATCTGGCCGGATTGCTCCTCGCCCAGCAGTTCGCCCGCACCGCGGATCTCGAAGTCGTGCGTGGCCAGCATGAAGCCGGCGCCCAGCTCCTCGATGGCGGCCAGGGCTTCGAGGCGCTTCTCCGCATCGCCGGTGAGTTTCGGCGGCACGATGAGGTAGCAGTAAGCACGGTGATGCGAGCGGCCGACGCGGCCGCGCACCTGGTGCAACTGCGCGAGGCCGAACTTGTCGGCGCGGTTGACGATGATCGTGTTGGCACTCGGGATGTCGATGCCCGATTCGATGATCGTGGTGCACACCAGCACGTTGAAGCGCTGGCGGTGGAAGTCGAGCATCACCTGTTCCAGCTCGCGCTCGGCCATCTGGCCGTGCGCGACGCGGATGCGGGCGTCGGGCACGAGCGCCTGCAGGTCGCGGGCCATCTTCTCGATGGTGTCGACCTCGTTGTGCAGGAAATACACCTGTCCGCCGCGGGCCAGCTCGCGCTGGAAGGCCTCGACGACGGTCTCGTTCTCCCACGGCGCGACGAAGGTCTTCACCGCGAGGCGGTGCGCCGGCGGCGTGGCAATGATCGACAGGTCGCGCAGGCCGCTCATGGCCATGTTCAGCGTGCGCGGGATCGGCGTGGCGGT
>JAJTHD010000104.1 GCA_021297925.1 Lysobacteraceae bacterium | reverse complement strand
GCCCAAGTGGCGCCGCGAGGACATGCCGTGGATGCCCAAGGGCCGCTACAAGATCATGCGCGAGTACATGCCGAAGGTCGGTTCGCTCGGCCTCGACATGATGACGCGCACCTGCACCATCCAGACCAACCTCGATTTCTCTAGCGAGGCCGACATGGTGAAGAAGTTCCGCGTGTCGCTGGCGCTGCAGCCGGTGGCGACGGCGCTGTTCGCCGACTCGCCTTTCACGGAAGGAAAACCCAACGGCTTCACGAGCTTCCGCAGCAACGTCTGGACCGACACCGACGCCGACCGCACCGGCCTGCTCGATTTCGTGTTCGAGGACGGCTTCTCCTTCGAACGCTACGTCGACTACCTGCTCGACGTGCCGATGTACTTCGTCTACCGCGACGGCACCTACATCGATGCCGCCGGCAAGAGCTTCCGCGCCTTCATGGACGGGAAGCTCGACGTGCTGCCGGGCGAGCGGCCGACGATGCGCGATTTCAGCGACCACCTCACCACCGCCTTCCCGGAAGTGCGCCTGAAGAAGTACCTCGAGATGCGCGGTGCCGATGGCGGCCCGTGGAACCGCATCTGCGCGCTCTCGGCCTACTGGGTAGGCCTGCTGTACGACGACGCGGCGCTCGACGCCGCCTGGGACCTGGTCAAGGACTTCACGCTGGAGGAGCGCCACGCCCTGCGCGACGGCGTGCCGCGCCACGGGTTCCGGCTGCCGTTCCGTGGCGAGACGATGCGGGAGCTGGCGCTGCGTTCGCTGCGGATCAGCGAGGCCGGCCTGAAGCGCCGCGCCCGCCTCAACCGCTGCGGTGCCGACGAGGCGGTGTACCTGGAGCCGCTGGTCGAGATGGCCATCGCCAACGAGACCGCCGCCGACCGCAAGCTGGCCCTGTTCCACGGCGAGTGGCAGGGCGACATCGACCACGTCTTCCGCGAATTCGCCTACTGAGGCCCCCATGTCCAAGGTCTTCACCGACGCCGACGCCGAAGCGCTGGCGCAGTTGCTCGAAACCCGCGCGATTCCCTTCGGCGGCATGAGCCTCGAGCAGCTCGACGGCTTCCTGTCCGGCATCGCCGTCTCGCCCGAGCCGATCGCTCAGGCCGAGTGGATGCCGCGCGTCTGGGGCAAGGAGCCGCGCTGGGAGAACCCCCGCGACCGCGACGAGCACTACACGCCGATCCTGCATCTGAAGGCGGCCGTCGAGCGCCGCGTGAAGCTGGGCGAAGAGGACTTCACCGACCAGGACATGCCCTTCATCTGGGTGCCGGGCGAGGACGAGGCCGCCCCCGGCGCCGACGACATCCCGGTCGGGGCCGAGTGGGCCGACGGTTTCCTCGAAGCCGTGGGCTTCCACGAGTTCGAGTGGGGCGAGTGGGAGGCCAAGGACGAGTGGGTCACCGAGGCGCTGGATCTTGTCCAGTCCCTCTCCGGCGGCGAGGGGGTCGAGGAGCCCGGCCACGAGGGGCGATTGGCGATCGTCGGCCAGCTCCCCGCGGTGCTTCATGACCTGTACGCCGGCGGGCTGGAGCGCAAGGTGCCGAAGCAGCCGGTTCGAAAGGAGGCGGGCCCCGGCCGCAACGACCCCTGTGCCTGCGGCTCCGGCAAGAAGTACAAGGCCTGCTGCGGGCGCGGTTGAGCGCGCGGTGACGGGATAACGTCCCACGAACACCACCCACGCGAACCATCCCCACGGCGGCCATTGCGACCACCACGGGGTCCTCGTTCGGGCCTGATCCGTCCTGGAAAGGGGGCAGGCGCGCCCCGCACTGCACACGTATTCACGCTCGGCCCCCGTGTCGAGCCGGGGTAGATTCGGGGCATGAGCCGACCGCCCTCCCGCCTCCGCGACATCGAGTTCCCCGCCACCGACGACCGCCTCCGCGAGGACGTGACCCGCCTCGGGGCGCTGGTCGGCGAGATCCTCGCCGAGCAGGCGGGGCCGGCGTTCCTCGCCACCGTCGAGGCGGTGCGGCGGGCGGCCATCCAGCGGCGTGAATCCGGCGAGCCCGTGGACGCGCTCGCGCGGGCGCTGGCCGAGGTGCCCAGCGACCGGCATGCCGACCTCGTCCGGGCCTTCGCGCTGTACTTCTCGGCGGTGAACCTCGCCGAGCGGGTGCATCGCATCCGCCGTCGCCGCGATTACCAGCGCTCGCAGGGCGGGGCGCAGCCGGGCGGGCTGCTCGACGCGCTGGAACGGCTGAAGGTCGAAGGCATCGGGCTCGAGGCGGTGGAGGGCCTTCTGCCGGCGCTGCGGATCGAACCGGGGCTGACGGGCCACCCCACCGAGGCCGTGCGCCGCGCCCTGCTCGACAAGGAAGCGGTGATCGCGCAGGCGCTGATCGCGGACATCGACCGCACCCGGACGCCCGCCGAGGCCCGTGCCGACCGCGAGGTGATCCGGACGGCCCTGACGGCCGGCTGGCAGACCGAGAGCGCCGCGCCCGAGAAGCCCACCGTGGCCGATGAGGCTGCGCAGGTGGGCTACACGCTCGGCGATCCGCTCTACCGCGTGCTGCCGGTGTTCTTCGAGGCCTTCGAGGCCGCGTTCGAACAGGCCCACGGCCGCGTGCCGCCGCTACCCGCGCTGCTGAGGTTCTCGACCTGGGTCGGCGGCGACATGGACGGCAACCCGAACGTCGGGGCCGCCACGATCGCCGCGACGCTGCAGCAGCAGCGCCGCCGCGTGCTCGCCAACTACCGCGGCGACCTCGAACACCTCAAGTCGATGCTCACGCAGTCGCGCACGCGCGTCGGCGTCGGGCAGGCCTTCGAAGCCCGGCTCGAAGAGTACGCGGCGCGTTGGCCGGAGGCCCTGCAGGAGCCGGATATGCCGTATCGGGCCTTTCTCGGCCTCGTGCAGGCGCGGCTCGCCGCAACGCTCGAGGACCGCACGACCGGGTATCCGGAGCCGGAGACGCTCGACGCCGACCTCGCCCTGGTCGAGGACAGCCTGCTCGCGCACCGCGGCGAGCATGCCGGCGTGTTCGCGCTGCGGCGCATCCGTCGCCGCGTCGCCGCCTTCGGCTTCCATCTCGCGGCGCTGGACCTGCGACAGCACGCCGACCTGCATCGCCAAGCCATCGCCGAGTGGCGCGGCGACCCGGCCCTCGCCTCGGAGGACGCGCCCGCGCGCGCCGCACGGCTCCGTGACCTCCTCGGCGCCCCGTCGCCGTGGCCGCTGCCGCCGGATGCGCCGGCCGCCCAGCGCATGCGCGCGGTGTTCCGCGCGGTCGCCGAAGGCCGTCAGCGCTTCGGGGCGTCGGCCTTCGGGGTCTACATCGTCAGCATGAGCCGCAGCGCCGCGGACGCGCTGGCGGTGCTGGCGCTGGCCCGCGGCGCGGGGCTCGTCGATCGCGACGGCCAGGTGCCGCTCGATGTCGCCCCGCTGTTCGAGACGGTGGACGACCTCGCGGCCGCGCCGGAGACGCTGCACGACCTGCTCGCCGACCCGGCGTGGCGGGTACACCTCGCGGCCCGAGGCGACGTGCAGTGGGTGATGCTGGGCTACAGCGACAGCGCGAAGGACGGCGGCCTGCTCGCCGCGCGCTGGGCGCTGCAGCGGGCGCAGGTGCGGCTGGGCGAGGTCGCGGCGGAGGCCGGCGTCAAGCTGCGTTTCTTCCACGGGCGCGGCGGTTCGGTCTCGCGCGGCGGCACGCGGACGGAGCGTGCCGTCGTTGCCGCGCCGCGCGGGTCGGTGCAGGGCGTGCTTCGCCTCACCGAGCAAGGCGAGGTGATCCACCGGAAGTACGGGCTGCGGGCGCTGGCCCTGCGCAACCTCGAGCAGGCGACCGCGGCGGTGCTGCGCGCGACCCTGTCGCCGCGGGCGCCGGAGCCGCGCGAGGCCGCGTGGCGGTCGATCGCCGACCATCTGTCGGAGACCTCGCGCGCGGCCTACCGCGGGCTCGTCTACGAGCGTGCGGACTTCGTCGAGTATTTCCGCGACGCCACGCCGATCGACGTGATCGAGCGCCTGAACATCGGCTCGCGCCCCAGCAAGCGTGGCGCCGGCCTCGAGGGCTTGCGGGCGATCCCGTGGGTGTTCGGCTGGAGCCAGAACCGCAGCAACCTGACCGCGTGGTACGGCGTCGGCACGGCCCTGGCCTCCGCCCGCGAGCGCTTCGGCGACGCCGCGCTGGCGGAGATGGCGCGTGACTGGCCGTTCTTCGACACCGTGCTCGATGACCTCGAGATGATCCTCGCCAAGACCGAGATCGGGATCTTCGAGGCCTACTCGCGGCTGGCCGGCGAGCGGCACGCGGCCTACTTCGAGGCGATCTCGTCGGAGTTCCGCCTAGCCGTGGACGGTGTCGAGGCCCTGCGCGGCGCGCCGCTGCTGGCGGGCGATGCGCGGCTTGCGCGGTCGATCCGGCTGCGCAATCCCTACGTCGACCCGATCCACCTGCTGCAGGTCGACTTGCTGCGCGGCTGGCGGGCCGACGGCCGACCCGACGACGCGCGTTTCCGCGCGCTGGCCGCCACGGTGAACGGCATCGCCGCCGGCGTGCAGAACACCGGCTGAGGGTCGTCAGCGCCGGGCCTTGCCGGCCAGCGCCACGCCACCCAGCACGATCGCCCCGCCGGCCACCATGGCCGGCGTCAGGGCCTCGTCGAGCAGCAGCACGCCCCATGAGACGCCGAACACCGGCGCGAGGTAGGTCACCATCGTCGCCTTGGTCGAGCCGATGCGTTCGATCAGGCCGAAGTAGAGGAGGTAGGCGATGCCGGTGCAGACCACGCCGAGGACGGCGACGCAGGCCCAGGCTGCCGCCGAGGGGGCCTCGCCGTTCCAGCCGGCGATCGCCGGCCCGAGCAGCCACAGCGACGCGGCGAGCTGGCTGCCGAAGGCGAGGCCGAGCGGCGAGACGCCGGCGAACCCACTGCGGGCGTAGTGGGCCGCGTGGCCGTAGCAGGCGGTGGCGACCAGCCCGGCGGCGATCGGCGCCAGCGCGCCGGCGCCGAGGTCCTGCAGCTTGCCGGCCACCAGCACGGCCACCCCGGCGAACCCGGCCGCGAGCCCGGCCCAGAGTTGGCGGCTCGCGACCAGCCCAAAGGCCAGCGTGCCGATCACCGCGCCCCACAGCGGGGTCGTGGCGTTCAGCAGCGCCCCGTAGCCGGCACTGAGGTGGATGGTGGCCCAGGTCAGCAACAGGAACGGCGCGGCGGTGTTGGTGAAGCCCATCAGTGCCAGCGCCCGCCCGCGTCCGGCCAAGGGCGGCGGTTCGCGCCGCGCGACCAGCAGTGCCCCGAGGAAGGCAGTGGCGACCGTCACCCGCAGCCAGGCCAGCGGCGCGGCGCCGAGCTCCGGCCCGGCGATGCGCATGAACAGGAAGGAGCTGCCCCAGATCGCGGCAAGCAGGACGAGGAGCAGGAGGTCGCGGGGCGTCATCGGGGGCGCGTCGGCGGCGGGGGGCGAGTATGGCAGGCCGCCGCGCGGCCATCGGCGCGACGGGAACTTCGCGGGCCGTCCGTTATCTTGTAACGGTCACCCGTTCCTGTTCCGGAGAGTCCCATGCGTCCATCCCTGCTCCCGATGGTCCTCGTCGCCGCGCTCGTCGGCGCTCCCGTGGTCGCGCACGAGCAGCATGCCCACGTCCACGGCCTCGCCCATGCGGATGTCGCGATCGAAGGCGCCCGTGTCGAGATCACGCTGCGGGCGACGGCCTACGATCTGGTCGGCTTCGAGCGGGCGCCGGCCGACGAAGCGGAGAAGGCGAAGGTCCAGGCGGCGCGCGCGCTGATGCTCGACCACGCCCGCCTCTGGCGTTTCAGCGTCGCCGCCGGCTGCGTGGCGCAGGCGCCGGTGCTGGAGGTGCCGGCCTCGGAGGCGATGGGCCACGACCACGGCCACGGGCATGACCATGACCACGGGCATGACCATGGCGGCCACGTGGACTGGCAGGCGCGCTACCGCTTCGACTGTGCGACGCCGGCGGCGCTGCGGACGATCGACGCTACGGTGTTCGACGCGGTGCCCGGCGTGCGGACCCTCGAGGTGCAGTTGATCGATGCCGGGGGGGCCCGCGCACTGACGCTGGTCCCGGGCCAGGCGCGCATCGACCTCGGCGCCGCGCCGTGACCGACGCGCTGGCGATCGACGGCCTGCGTTTCGCGTGGCCGGGGGGCGCGTGGGCGCTCGAGCTCCCCGCTCTGCGCCTCGCGCCGGCCGAGCGCCTGTTCCTGCACGGACCCAGCGGCACCGGCAAGAGCACGCTGCTGAACCTCGTCGCCGGCACGCTGGTGCCGCAGGCCGGTTCGATCACCATCGCCGGCGAGGCCATGACCGGCGTGTCCGGCCCGCGGCGGGACCGCTGCCGCGCCGACCACCTCGGCATCGTGTTCCAGCAGTTCAACCTGCTGCCCTTCCTGTCGCTGGTCGACAACGTGACCTTGCCCTGTCGCTTCTCCCGCGCCCGCCGCGATCGCGCCGTCGGCCGCTTCGGCAGCGTGGCCGCGGCCGCCCGCCACTACCTCGGGGCGCTGGGCCTCGGTGAGCAGGCCTCGGCGGGGCGGCGCGTGCTCGAGCTGTCGGTCGGCCAGCAGCAGCGCGTGGCCGCGGCCCGCGCCCTGATCGGCGGCCCGGCCGTGGTGCTGTGCGACGAGCCGACCTCGGCCCTCGACACGCGCAACCGCGACCAGTTCCTCGACCTGCTGTTCGCCGAGTGCGACGCGGCCGGCACCGCGCTGCTGTTCGTCAGCCACGACCTGTCGATCGCGACGCGCTTCCCGCGCACGCTGTCGCTCGGCGACCTGGTGGAGGCCGCGGCATGAGCGGGCTCCTCGGGCTCGCGTGGGCGAGCCTTCGTAACCGCAAGGCGACGGTGCTGCTCACCGTCCTGACCCTCGGACTCTCGGTGATGCTGCTGCTCGGCATCGAGCGCGTCCGGCAGGAGGCGCGGGACTCCTTCCTGCGCTCCGTCGCCGGCACCGACCTCATCGTGGGCGCCCGCTCGCATCCGGTGCAGTTGCTGCTCTATGCCGTGTTCCGCTTGGGCGAGCCCACCGCGAACCTGCAGTGGGCCACCTACGAGAAGCTGAAGGCCTTGCCGCCGGTGCGCTGGACCGTGCCGATCAGCCTCGGGGATTCGCACCAGGGCTTCCGCGTCATCGGCACTACGACCGGCTATTTCGAACACATGGGCTACGGCGACCGCCGCGGCCTCGCGTTCGCCGAAGGCCGCGCCTTCGCCGACCTGCACGACGCGGTGCTGGGCGCCGACGTCGCCGAACAGCTGGGCTACGACCTCGGCCGCGAGATCGTCCTCGCGCACGGCACGGCGCGCGTGGCCGTGCACAAGCACGACGACCAGCCCTTCCGCGTGGTCGGCATCCTCGCCCGCACGGGCACCGCCATCGACCAGGGGGTCTATGTTTCCCTCGAGGCGATCGAGGCCATCCACCTGAATTGGCGCGGCGGCGTGCCCCTGCCGGGACGTCGGTCGACCGATCCCCGGGCGATCCCGCCGGAGCTGCTGCAACCCAAGACGATCACCGGGGCCTTCGTCGGCCTGGAGAGCCGCACGGCCACCTTCGCGGTGCAGCGCGTGGTCAATGAATACCGCGGCGAACCGCTGATCGCGATCCTGCCCGGCGTGGCCCTGACCCAGCTCTGGTCCCTGATGGGCGGGGTCGAGCGCGCGCTCTTCATCGCCGCCGTCGCGGCGGTGCTCGCGGCCCTGATGGTGTTGCTGACGACCATCCTCGCCACGCTCAACGAACGCCGCCGCGAGATGGCCCTGCTGCGCGCGGTGGGCGCGGGTCCGCGCCACGTGTTCGGGCTCCTGCTCGCCGAAGCGGCCCTGCTGACCGGGGCCGGTGTCCTGCTCGGCGTGGGGCTGATGGAGGCCACGCTGGCCGTCCTCGCGCCGTGGCTGGAGGCCCGGTTCGGCCTGATGCTGGCCCCGGGCTGGCCGTCGCCGGCGGAACTCACCGTGCTCGGCGGGGTCTGGTTGGGCGGTATCCTCCTCGGCCTTGTGCCGGCGGTTCTCGCCTACCGGCGCTCCCTGCAGGACGGCGTCGCCGTCGACCGTTGACCCTCGGACCCTCCATGCCCGCCTCGCTGATGCCCCTGCTCGCCGTCGCCCTCGCGGTCGTCCTCGCCACCGCCGCCGCCGTTCCCGAGGCCCGTGCCGCCGAGCCGGCGGTGGGCACCCGTCCCGACACCTCCGCCTCGCAGGGCGACGGGCGCGAGATCGACTGGCTCGAGCTGCTGCCGCCGGAGGACCTGAAGGCGCTGGAGGAAATGCCGGAGATCAGCCACGACGGCGAGATGCAGATGCCGCAGGCGATGACCAGCACCCGCACCGTCGCGGCGATGAACGGCGTCCGCGGCAAGATCCCGGGTTACCTCGTGCCGATCGCCTTCGACGAGCAGCAGCGGGTCACCGAGATGTTCCTCGTGCCGTACTTCGGCGCCTGCATCCACGTGCCGCCGCCGCCGCCCAACCAGCTGGTCTACATCAAGCCCGAGAACCCGATCGAGCTGGGCAACCTCTGGGACGCCTACTGGGTCCACGGCACGGTGCGCATCGACCTGACCGAGAACGCGATGGCGACCTCGGCCTATTCGCTGGACCTCGACCGCCTCGAGTTGATCGAGGAGTAAGCCGGCTTCACGCCGCGCCCGCGCCGTGCCCGCACACTGACGCCATGCGACGCCGTCTCCTCCTCGCCACTCTCCTCCTCGCTCCCGTCGCCCCCGGGCTTGCCGCGTGCGAGCTCGATGGCCTGTTCCACGGCTACGGCCCCACCGCGGCGCTGTTCGCCGGCGCGCATCGCTACCAGAGCTTGAACGGCATGGCCGACGACGCGGACGCCGAGGCGGAGCCTCCCGCCGAGGCCAAGACCGTGTCGGCATCGCCGACGCCGCCGGTCGGCCCGCGACGCAGCTTCGTGGCCTGGGCCAAGGCGAAGCCGAAGGCCACCGCCCCGGGCGAGGCACCCGCGACCTGGACGGCCCCCGATCGCGCCGCCGGGACGCCGCCGCCCCGCGGCGATTGATCCTTCACCCGGCGCGGGACGCCTCGCGCCGCAGGGCCACGATCCCCAGCAGCAGGGCGATCCCCAGGGAGAGGATCGCCACGTCCCGGCGTCGTGCCGCTGGGGCCGCGGGTTCGGGCACCGGCAGCGACGCAAGATCGGCCCGCGTCATCGGGCGATCGGCGAACAGCGCGGGATAGAAGAACGCTCGCAGGCGGTCGTGGAAGTCCCGGACCTCCGACTCCCGCGCCTCGGCGCGTTCGAGGCCTTGGTCGGCGAGACCGTCCAGCAGGTCTAGCATCGCCACCGTCGGCATCACGAGGCCCAGGACGCGCTTCGCGTCCACGCGCGCCTGCCGGGCGTGCTCGCGCTCGGACAGCCACGGATCGACGTGGCGGTCGGCGAGGTGGTGGAAGGCG
>JAJTHD010000212.1 GCA_021297925.1 Lysobacteraceae bacterium | reverse complement strand
TTGCGACGCGCTCGGTCTGCGTGTGCACGTTCACCAGCCGGACCTCGACCTCGCGGACCACGCCGCCGTCGGGGGTGGGCCGGCTGGCGACGACGGTGTAGCCGGTCACCTGCACCTGCTTGAGGCGTTCCAGTTCAAAGGGGGTCAGCGGCTCGCGGGCGAGGGTGGCCGGATCGACCGACTCCGCCGCGACCTCGAAGTTGTTCCAGCGGATCGCCGCCGAGTAGTCGTACAGGGCGCGATCCAGGGCGTCGGCCTGGGTGCCCGGGCCGCTGGCGCAGGCGGCGAGCAGGAGGACGAGGGCGAGCGGGGCGAAGCGCGTCATGGCGGTCTCCGGGAGCGGCGCGCGGAGTATGTCAGCCGCGCCGCACGGCGGCATAGCGGCCTTCGAGGCGCGTCACGACGCGGCCCGCGGCGTCCCTCGCCTCCGCCGCCATCACCAGCCCGCCCCGGCCGCGTGCGGCGAGCTTGCCGCACAGCGCCGCGACCGCCTCCGCGTCCGGCATCGCGGCTTCCACGAGGAGGTCGCCGTAGAGCGGCGCGAGGTACTCGAGCCGGCTGTCGGCGACGTAAATGTCGACGTCCTCGCCGACGTGGTGCAGGGCGGTCTCGAGAGCGCCCCAAGCGGCCAGCGTCAGGGCCGAGGCGAGGCTGCCACCGAAGGCGCAGCCCTTGTCGTTCACGTTCCGCGACAGCGGCGCGACCAGCCGCAGGCACCGGTCGTCGAGGCCGTCGACCGCGAGCCCGAGCGCCGCCACCGGCGGCATGGCGTCGAGGAGGGCTTGCAGGCGCTGGCGCTGCGCGGCGTATGGGTCGGTCGGGGGCATGGGCTGTGCGAGAGTAGGGCGATGGCACGGATCGACGACCGGACGCCCACGCTGTGGTCCCTGCGGCCGGCGGGCGAGCATGCGGTGCTGCGCGAGGCGGCACAAGCCGCAGGGCGGCGCCTGCGCGTCCTGCCGATGGTGCGGGTGCGCCCGCGCGACGCGGGTCTGCGGCTGGCGGCGGCCCTGGCGTGCCCGCTCCGCATCGCCACCAGCCCGTCCGCCGTTCGTGCGGTGGCCGCGCAGGTCGCGTGGCCGCCGGCGGGCCTCGACCTGGCCGTCGGCGCCGGCACGGCCGCCGCGCTGGCGCGGGCGGGCGCGCACCGGGTCGTGGCCCCGGAGCGGATGGACAGCGAGGGTCTCCTTGGCCTGCCCGAGCTGGCCGCGACCGAGGGCCCGGTCGGCCTGCTGACGGCGCCCGGAGGTCGGGCCCTGATCGCTTCCACGCTTCGACAACGGGGCTTCGTGGTCCACGAGGCCGAGGTGTACGAGCGGCGGCCGATGCCCGGCGGTGCGCGACGGCTCGCCGCGTTCGCTGCCGACCTCGACGGTATCCTCCTCGCCACCAGCGGGGAGGCCCTGGCGCGTCTCGCGCGGCGCCTGCCCGCCGGCGGACGGGACCGCCGGACGATCGTGGTGCCGGGACCGCGCCTTGCGGCCCTCGCCCGCGAAGCGGGTTTCGGCGAAGTGCGCGAGTCCGGAAGCCCGCGACCGGCCGCGCTCATCGCGGCCGCGTGCGCCGCGAAGCCGTAAACTCGTCGTCTCCCCCGCGTTGTCCCCCGCCGATGGATCGCCCCGCGTCGTCCCAGTCCCGCTGGATCCTGCCCACCGTTGCCGTGGTCGCCGTCCTTGCCGCGATCGCGTGGTGGTGGACGCGTCCGGCCGCGCCCGTCGCGGAGGATCCGCTGGCGCCGGCCTCGATCGACCAGCGTCTGCTGGCCATCGAGCAAGCGGTCGCCGTGCTGCAGCGCGGCCAGCAGCGGGGCGAGCAGCGCCTCGCCGACATCGAGGCGCGCAGCAAGGTCCTGCGCGACGAAGTGCTCGGCCTCGGCCAGCGCGCCGCCTTGCTCGAGGACAGCGTCCAGCAGGTGGTCGCCGGGGCCGGCAGCGATCCGGGCGTCCGCCTGCGACTCGACGAGATCGACCTGCTGCTGTCCTACGCGGACGCGCGCCTCGGGTTGTCCGGCGACATCGAGGGCGCGCGCCGCGCCTACGCCCTGGCCGATGGCCTGCTGGCCGCGCTCGCGGCGCCGCAGTTCGTGAATCTCCGCCAGTCGCTCGCGCAGGAGCAGGCCGCGTTGGCCGCCCTTCCGCCGGACCCGCGCGCCGGCGCGCGCGGCGCGGTCGACGCCATCGAGGCGGCGCTCGCGGTCCTGCCCGTGCTGACGGCCGAGGACCCGGTGCCGCCCGAGGCCTCGGCCGGGGCGCGCTTGCTCGCGGCCCTCGTCGACGTGCGTCCGCGCGGCACGCAGGACTTGCTCGCGCCGGCCGACCGGCAGCGGGGCGAAGCCGCGCTGCGCCTGGAACTCGCCCTCGCGCGCATCGCGATCGAGCGCCGCGACGACGCGGGCCTCGCCGCCGCCTGCAAGCGCGCGGAGCGCTGGATGCGTCGTCTCTATGCGGCCGGCGCGCCGTTGGAGGCGCAGGCGGAGGCCCTGGGGGCGCTGGCGGCCACGCCGTTGGCGATCGACGTGCCGGTCCTCGGCACCACGCTGGCGCAGCTGCGCGCCCAGCGCCGCGGCGGAGGCCTGCCGTGAAGCTGTTCCCTTGGCTGCTCGGCGGCCTGCTGCTCGCGCTGCTCGGCGGCGTGGGCTGGCAGCTGCTGCGCGAGCAGGACGGCCTCGTGGTGATCCAGTGGGGCGGGCACCTCGTGACGCTGCGCGCCGAAGTCGCGGCGCTCGCCTGGGGGCTGGCCACCGCCGCGCTGCTCGCCCTCGTGTGGCTGTTCCGGCTGCCCTTCCGCGCCCTGCGCCGCTATTCGCGACGGCTGGCGCGGGAGCGCCTCGGGAACGGGCTGCTGGCCTTGCAGCAGGGGCGCGCCGAGCGCGCCGAACAGCTGCTGGCGCTGGCGGCGAAACGCGCCAGCATCGATCGCGTGCCGGCCCTGCTGCATGCCATCGCCGCCGCAAGGACCGCCGGCCTCCACGAGCGCCTGCGCGAGCACCGCATCGCGCTGGCCAAGGCCGATCCCATGACGGCGGCGCTCGAGCAGGCGGCGGCGGCGCTGGAGGACGGCCGGGCCATCGAGGCCTTGGCGACGCTCGAGGCCGCGTCCGCCCGCAGCACGCTGCCGCCGTCGGGGGTCCGGCTGAAGGCCGAGGCCCTCGCGAGGCTGGGGCGCGCCGACGAGGCCCTGCCCATGCTGGTGCATCTGCGCGGTGAGCGCGGCCTCGAAGGCCCGGCGCTCGCTGCCCTCGAGACCCGGCTGGCGTGCGCGGCGCTCGAGGATGCGGCGGAGGCCGGCACCCTGCTGATCCGCTGGAAGGGATTGCCCGCGGCGCTGCGGGCGCGGGCGCCCGTCCTCGTCGCGCTGGCGGGCCGCGCGAGCCGGCTCCACGTCGAGGCCCAGGCCGAGCTGGCCCTGGCCGAGGCGCTCGATGCCCGCTGGGACGAAGCGGTCGTCGCTGCGTGGGGGGCACTGCCGGCCTTCCCGGGCGACGCGCGGCTGGCCCGCGCCGAGGCCTGGGTGGCGGGCCATCCGACGTCGCCCGCCCTCTGGGTCGCGATCGGCGGGCTGGCTGCCCGCGACGGACAGCGCGCCCGGGCGGAATCCGCGTTCCACCGCGCGATCGCGCAGGGCGGGGGCGCGGCGGCGTGGGAGGGCCTCGCGGCGCTGCTGGCCTCGACGCAGGACCCGCGTGCGGCGATCGCCTACGCCAATGCGTTCCGGGCGCAGCGCGGCGAGCCCGCGGTCGACCTGCCCGGCCGCGGCGTCCGCGAGCGCATCGGCGACGCGGCCACGGGGGAGGAGCGCGACGCCTTCGGCCATCCCCGGCTGCCGGCGGGTTGAGCCATGGGGGGTGACCGCGCGCCGCTGGCCATTCCGGACCACGAGATCGTGGAGCGCTTCGTGCGCGCCGGCGGTCCCGGTGGCCAGAACGTCAACAAGGTCGCGACCGCCGTCGAGCTGCGCTTCGATGTCCGGGCGTCGACGGCCCTGCCCGAGGCCGTGCGCGAGCGCCTGCTGGCGCGCCGCGACCGCCGCATGACCGACGAGGGCGTGCTGGTGATCCAGGCCCAGCGCTTCCGGACCCAGGAGCGCAACCGGGAGGACGCGCGCGCGCGGCTGCAGGCGATCGTCGAGGCCGCCCGCGATGCGCCCAAGCCGCGGATCGCGACGCGGCCGACGCGCGGTTCGGTCGAGCGCCGGCTCGGCAGCAAGCGCGAGCGCGCGCAGGTGAAGCGCGAGCGGGCGTCGCGGCGCTGGGAGCGGGAGCCGTGATCGACGAACGACCCGTCGGCCAGGGCGTGCCGGCCATCGCTTCGCACACGCCGCGGACGCACGTCCCTCGTCCGCTCCGCGTGCTGTTCTGGTGGCTGTTCCACCGCGTCGGTCGCTGGCGATTCGAGGGCGATTTCCCCGATGTGCCGCGCCTCGTGATCGTCGTGGCGCCACACAGCTCGGGGTGGGACGCGGTTTGGGGCTTGGCGGCGAAGATCGGCCTCGACCTCGGCATCGTCTTCATGGCCAAGCAGGAGCTGTTCGTCGGCCCGCTGGGCTGGATGCTGCGTCGCTTCGGCGGCCTGGCGGTGAACCGCTCAGCCCCCGGCGGCATCGCCGAACAGGTGGCGCGCGAGATCCGGGCCAGCGACCGGATGTGGTTCCTGCTGGCCCCGGAAGGCACCCGGCGCCGCGTCGAGCAGTGGAAGAGCGGCTTCTGGAAGATCGCCCGGGCCGCCGGAGCCCCGGTGCTCTGCATCGCTTTCGACTACCCGACCAAGACCATCCACATCGGGCCGCTGCTCGAGATGGGCCCGGACCTCGATGCCGACATGGCGCGGATCCGCGCTTGGTACGTGCCCTTCGTTGGCAAGAACCGCGGCACCGTCTGATCCCGCCGTTGCGCGCCGGGAACCCGGCGTTGCGCCCGTTGCCTTGAGCCCGGGCCGCCGAGGGCGAAGCATGGCGCCATGAGCCTCTCCACCACCTCCCCCCGCCACGTCCTCCGTCTCTCCACCGGCCTGCCGACTTCGGACGGTGCCGGCGTGAAGCTGACGCGCCTGATCGGCACGCCGCAGCAGCCGCCGGTCGACCCCTTCCTGATGCTCGACGCCTTCGGCACCGACCGGCCGCAGGACTACATCGCCGGCTTCCCGCCGCATCCGCACCGCGGTTTCGAGACGGTGACCTACATGCTCGCGGGACGCATGCGCCATCGCGACAATCACGGCGGCGAGGGCCTGCTGGTGCCGGGCAGCGTGCAGTGGATGACCGCCGGACGCGGCATCGTGCACTCGGAGATGCCCGAGCAGGTCGAGGGCGAGATGCGCGGCTTCCAGCTGTGGGTGAACCTGCCCGCCAAGGACAAGATGCAGCCGCCGCGCTACCAGGACATCGGGCCGGAGCGCCTGCCCGTCGTCGAGCTCGATGCCGCCGGCGGCGTCGTGGCGCGCCGCACCGGCGACGTCGCGCCGGCGGTCACGGCGGCGGGCGCGGTCGCCGCGGCCAAGGTGGTCGCCGGCCTGTTCGCGGGCGTCGCCGGCCCCGTGCAGGCCGAGGCGACGCAGCCGCTGTTCCTCGACCTGGTGCTGGCACCGGGCGCCTCGCTTGTCGTGCCGGTGCCGTCCGGCCACCACGCCCTCGTCCACGTGTTCGCGGGCGAGGCCCGGCTGCCCGCCAGCGGCGGCGAGGCGACGGTGCGCCCCGGCCAGCTCGCGGTGCTCTCGGCAGGCGACCACCTGCCGCTGGTCGCCGGTCCTTCCGGTGCCCGCCTGATCCTCGTCGCCGGCCGTCCGATCGGCGAGCCGGTGGTCTGGCACGGCCCCTTTGTGATGAACACCGCCGAAGAGATCCGCCAAGCGATCGCCGATTACCACGCCGGACGCTTCTGACGCGTCGCGCCCGGCCGTTCGGGTGGCATGATCGGCCGACCTGCCCCCAGGGAGCCGCGATGCCTGCCGCACGACTGCCCGACGACGAGTCGCGGCGCCTCGCCGCGCCGAGCGGAGCCGTCGCGCCCGACGCGACCCCGGCGGCGGAGCTCGACGCGCTGGTGCGGGCCGCGGCCGCGATCTGCGGGACGCCGATCGCGCTGCTCGTCCTCGTCGATGCCGGACGGTCGTGGGTCCAGTCGGAGGTCGGCCTCGGCGAAACGATCCGCGAGCCTGCCTTCTGCGCCCATGCGCTGCTGGGCGAGGAACTGCTCGAGGTCGAGGACGCGACGCGCGATGCGCGCTTCGCCGACGACGCCCCCGCCGCCGGCGCGTCCGCGCTCCGCTTCCATGCCGGCATGCCGCTGGTCCTTGCCGACGGTGAGCGCATCGGCACCCTGTGCGTCATCGACCGCGCGCCCCGTCGGCTGGACGCCGCCCGTCGCGAGGCGCTGGCAGCGCTGGCCGAGGCCGCGACGCGGATCATGGAGAGCCGGCGGCGCGACCGCCGCGACGTCGCCCGCGCCACCGCCGAGCTCGCCCGCCTCTCGCAGGTGGTGCGCTTCACCTCTCACGCGGTGGTCGTGGCGGATGCCGAGGGGCGGGCGACCTGGGTCAACGACGGGTTCACCCGGATCAGTGGGTACGCGCCGCACGAGATCATCGGCCGCAAGCCTGGGGCGGTGCTGCAGGTCCCGGAGACGGACGCGGCCACGGTCGCGACGATCCGTGCCGCGCTGCGCCGCCGTGACGGCTGTCGCGTGGAGATCCTCAACGGCCACAAGGACGGCCGCCGGTACTGGGTCGACCTCGAGATCCAGCCCCTGTTCGCCGCCGATGGCCGCGTCGACGGTTACATGGCCATCCACAGCGACATCACCTCCCGCAAGGCGGACGAGGCTGCCCTGCGTCGCAGCGAGACCCTGCTCAACAGCATCGGCGAGGTGGTCGGCGTCGGCGGCTGGGCGCTCGATCTCGCCAGCGGGCGACTGGACTGGACGCAGGCGACGCGGCGACTGCACGGCGTGCCCGACGACTTCGTGCCGACCGTCGACCAGGCGATCGGCTTCTACGCGCCCGAGGCCCGCGACACCATGCGCGCCGCCGTCGAGGCCGGCTTCCGCGACGGGCGGCCATGGGATCTCGAACTGCCCCTGCTCCGCCGGGACGGCACCGCCTTCTGGGCGCGCGCGGTCGGCAGCCCTGTGTTCGAGGGGGATCGAGTGGTCCGGCTCGTCGGGGCGTTCCAGGACATCACCGCCCAGCGCGCCCAGCGTCTCGCCATCGAGGACGCCCGCGAACGCATGGCGCTCGCCGTCGACTCCGGCCATCTCGGCGTCTGGCACGTCGATGTCGGCACCAAGCAGGCGCACTGGGACGACTGGGTGTTCCGCCAGTACGGTCGCCCGGCCACCGGCCAACCCGTGACTTATGCCGACTGGGTCGAGTGGCTCCACCCCGAGGACCGCGCGCCGCTGCTGGCGGCGCTGCGCCGCGTGATCGCCGGTGAATCGACGACCGGCATCGAGTTCCGCGTGGTGTGGCCGGATGGCAGCGTCCGCCACCTGCGCGCCGCGGTCCGCGCGGTGCCGGCGGGCGATGGTCGGACCGCGCGCCTCGTCGGCATCAATTGGGACGTGACGGCGCAGCGCCTCGCCGAGGCCGACCTCCGGCGCGAGCGCGAACTGCTGCAGGTCACCCTGCAGTCGATCGGTGACGCGGTGGTCACCACCGACGTCCGCGGCCACGTGACCTGGCTGAATCCCGTGGCGGAGCGCTTGACCGGCTGGTCGAGCGACGAGGCGCAGGGTTTGCCCGCGGCGCAGATCTTCAGGATCGTCGATGAGGAGACCCGCCAGCCGGCGCGGGATCCGGTCGCCGCCTGCCTGCGGGAGGGCCGCGTGGTCGGGCTCGCGCCACAGACCCTGCTGCTGTCTCGCGATGGCGGCGAATACGGCGTCGAGGACTCCGCCGCCCCGATCCGCGATCCCGACGGGACCCTGCTGGGCGCCGTGCTGGTGTTCCACGACGTCACCGAACAGCGCCGGCTCGGCGTCGAGATGCGCTTCCGCGCCACGCACGACGCGTTGACCGGCCTGCACAACCGCGAGGAGCTCGAGGCCCGGCTGCGCGAAGCCTTGGCGAACGCCGCGGACGGCGACACGGCGCACGCGGTCATGTACATCGACCTCGACCAGTTCAAGGTCGTCAACGACACCTGCGGCCATGCCGCCGGCGACCAGTTGCTGCAGCAGGTCGCGCGCCTGCTCGGTGACACGGTGCGGTCCCGCGACCTGCTGGCGCGCCTGGGGGGCGATGAGTTCGCCGTGCTGCTGCAGGGCTGCACGCCCGAGCAGGGCCAGCGGGTCGCCCAGCAGATCTGCGACCGCCTCGAGGTCTACCGCTTCGACCACGACGGCCACCGCTTCCGCATCGGCGCCAGCATCGGCCTCGCCCCGGTCGATGCCCGATTCCCGACGGCGGAGTCGGTGCTGCAGGCGGCGGACTCGGCCTGCTTCGCCGCGAAGGAGGAGGGCCGCAACCGCGTCCACCTGTGGTTCGACAGTGATGCGGCGATCCAGGCGAGGCAGGGCGAGGCGCAATGGGCCACGCGGCTGGAGCGGGCGTTGGACGAAGGCCGCTTCGCGCTGTTCGCCCAGCGCATCGACGCGCTGCAGGGCGATGCCGGCGGCCTGCATGCCGAAGTGCTGCTGCGCCTCGTCGATGTCGACGGCGCGCTGGTGTCGCCGGCCGGCTTCCTGCCGGCCGCGGAGCGCTTCCACCTCGCGTCGCGCATCGACCGCTGGGTGCTCGGCGCCGTGTTGGACCGCATGGCCGCCCTCGGCGACGGGCCCGCGCCGACGATGCTCTGCGTCAATCTCTCCGGCCAGTCCGTCGGCGACCGCGCGTTCCACCGGCATGCCGTCGAGCGCTTGGAAGCGGCCGGCCCGGCGATCTGTGCACGCCTGTGCGTCGAGATCACCGAGACCGCCGCGGTCACCAACATGGCCGACGCCATCGTCTTCATCGAGCGCGTGCGCGGCCTCGGCGTGCGCGTGGCGCTGGATGACTTCGGCGCCGGCGCCTCGTCCTGGGGCTACCTGAAGGCCCTGCGCGTCGACTACCTGAAGATCGACGGCCAGTTCGTCCGGGATGTCGTCGACGATGCGCTCGACGAAGCCGCGGTGCGCAGCTTCGTCGAGGTCGCCCGCGTGCTCGGCGCGCGCACCGTCGCCGAGTTCGTCGACCGCCCGGAAGTGCTGGCCCGGGTGCGCCAGATGGGCGTCGACCACGCGCAGGGCTACCTGCTGCACCGCCCCGAGCCGCTGGAGGCGGTGCTCGGCCAACTGGCCGGCGTGGTGATTCCCGGCTGATCGCGGCCCGCCTGCCCGCGTTTCGCCATCGGTGGCCCGAAGCCGCCACGATTCGACCTCGGCCGCGTTGGGCGGCTCGTTATGATGCAGTGAACGCGCGGCACCCCGCCGCGCCCGCCGCGCGAGCCCCCCCATGAGCGTCACGGACGAACCCACCCCGTCTTCGTGGTCCAACCGCGTGTTCGGCGCGTGGCAGCCGCCGGCCTGGCTGGCCGAGGCCTTCGGCTGGTTCCGCGCCGATCCGCGCCGCCGCCTCGGCGCCCCGGTCGCGATCCTCGCGCTGGCGGCGCTCGCGGGATGGTGGTTCACGCGCCCGGTGCCTCCTCCTCCCGACGCCATCGCCGCCACCGTCGAAGGCCCGTCGCCGACCGACTATCGCGCGACGCCGATCACGGTCGGTGCGCTGCGCCTGCGCTTCGAAGAATCGGTCGCGCCGCTCGCGGCGGTCGGCGCCGACGCCGACGCCGGCACCGCGGCTGCCGTCGAGGGCCTGACGCTCGAGCCCGCCCTGGCCGGCCGCTGGGCCTTCGAGGACGACCGCACGCTGGCCTTCC
This sequence comes from Lysobacteraceae bacterium, assembly GCA_021297925.1. GTDB lineage: Bacteria > Pseudomonadota > Gammaproteobacteria > Xanthomonadales > Xanthomonadaceae > Silanimonas. The sequence continues at coordinate 8,534 of JAJTHD010000212.1, read as the reverse complement.
TGCCGGCCGAGGACTGGCCGGTCGGCCAGTCCTACACCGTGTCCATCGATCCCGCGCGGGCGCTGGCGCCCGGCAAGGTCCTCGTGGCGCGCGAATGGCAGGTCGACACCGCGCCGTTCGCGCTCGAGGTGGCGGGCGGGGAGTTCTACCAGGACCCCTCGGACCCGACGATCAAGCGCGCGGTCTGGACCCTCCGCGCCTCGCACCCGCTCGACGAGGAGCGGCTGCGCACGCGTCTCGCCGCAACCGCGGAGGACGGCGCCGGCCGGTCCCTGCCGGCGCCCTCGACCGAACTGCGCGTCGATGGCGACGGCCTGCGGGCCTGGGTGCAGACCTCGACGCTGGCCGTGCCCGAGAACGGCGGCCGCGTGCGACTCGCCGTCGCCGCGGGAGCGAAGAGCCGGCTGCCGGGGCCGGGGGTGGCGGCCGAGCTCGACAACACCGTGTACCTGCCCTCGCTTTACAGCGTCGCGTTGACGAGCGTCGATGCGGTGGTGGCGGACGACCCCGACGGCCAGCCGCGGCAGGCGCTGGTGCTGGGTTTCAACGACACGCTGCGCGACCGCGACGTCGTGGCCAAGCTGGGCGTGGTGTTGCTGCCCGAGCGCTTCGTGCCGCGCCCCGGCCACCCGGCCGATCCGGACGATGCCTCGCAGCGGCAGGTGCCCTACCCATGGTCGGAGGGCGAGATCGACGCCGCGGTGCTGCGCGCCGGCACGCCGCTCCGCCCCGAGCTCATCGCCGCCGAGCGCGAATGGGTGGACACCCACGCGCTGCGCTTCCAGGCCCCGCCCGGTCGCCGCCTGCACGTGGCGCTGCCGAAGGGGATGAAGAGCTTCGGCGGGTTCCTGATGGGCGAGCCGGTGTCGCGCGTGGTCGAAGTGCCGGCCTATCCGAGCCTGCTCCGCTTCGTCGGCGAGGGCGCCTTGCTGGCGCTGCGCGGCGAGCGCCGCGTCACCGTCGTCGGCCGTAACGTGGCGAACGCGCGCCTCGAGGTCGGACGCGTCGTGCCCGAGCAGCTGCAGATGCTGGTCGCCGCCAACGATGGCAGCTTCCAGCAGCCGTCCACGTGGCGGGTCGAGGAGGACCAGCTGGTCGAGCGCTTCGAGGAGACGCTGTCGCTGCCGACCGACGACCCGGCCCGGGCGAGCTACCGCGGCATCGATCTCGGCACCTATTTCGACGCGCGCAAGCGCGGCGTGTTCCTGCTCAGCCTGCGCTCGATGAGCGACGACGAGGCGGCGCTGACGCCGCGCGAGCGCCTCGACCGCGACGCTGGCACCGCCACCGACACGCGGATGGTCGTGCTGACCGACCTCGGCGTGCTGGCCAAGACGGAGCTCGACGGAAAGCGGAAGGTGTTCGTGCAAAGCCTGTCCGCCGGAACGCCGGTGGCGGGTGCGCGCGTTTCGGTGGTCGGGCGCAACGGCCAGGTGGTGGCGTCCGCCAACACGACCGCCGAGGGCGTGGCCACGCTGCCCTCGTTCGAGCCCTTCGTCCGCGAACGCCGCCCCGTGCTGCTGCAGGTCACCAGCGGCGACGACCTGAGCTTCCTGCCCCTCGACGATTGGGCGCGCCGGCTCGACACCTCGCGCTTCGACGTCGGCGGCGAGATCAATGCGGTCGACCCCGGCGCGTTGTCCGCCGTGCTGTTCTCCGACCGCGGCCTGTACCGGCCGGGCGAGACCGTGCACCTCGGCCTCGTGCTGCGTGCGCAGGACTGGTCGAGGACGCCGGTCGGCGCGCCGCTGGAGATCGACATCACCGATCCGTCCGGTCAACTCGTCGCCCGCGACACGCTGCGCTTCGGCGCCGCCGGCTTCGAGGGCTACGACTTCACGCCGCCGGAAAGCGGCCCTTCCGGCACCTGGATGGCGCAGCTCTTCCTCAAAGGTCGCGACGGCGCGAGCCGAACGCTGGTCGGCAGCACGAGCGTGCAGGTGCGCGAGTTCCAGCCGGACACGCTTCGCGTGGCGCTCGGGTTGTCCTCGCCGGGCACGGGCGGCTGGGTGCGCCCGGCGGGCCTGAAGGCGGTCGTGGACGTGCAGAACCTGTTCGGCACCGCCGCGCAGGACCGCCGCGTCGCGACGCAGATGCGCCTCACGCCGAGCGTCCCGGCTTTCCCAGCGTGGCCGGGGTATCGCTTCCACGACCCGGCGACCTCGGCCGACGGCGTGCAGCCCGCGCTCGAGGACGTGCGCACGGATGCGACGGGTCGTGCCGAGATCGACCTCGGCCTCGACGGCTTCGAACGCGCGACCTACCGCGTCGATCTGCTCGTCCGCGCCTATGAGCCGGGCAGCGGCCGCGGCGTCGCGGCGACGCTCAAGGCGCTCGTCAGCGATGCGCCCTACCTCGTCGGCCTCAAGGCGGGCGAGGGCCTCGCCTACGTCAACCGCGGCGCCCGCGCGGGCGCCGACCTCGTCGTGCTGGGCCCCGACGGTCGCCCGGTCGCCATCGACGGGCTGCAGCTGGTGCGGATCGAGCGGCGCATGGTGTCGGTGCTGACGCGCGGCGACGACGGGCTCTACCGCTTCGTCTCGCGCGAGCGCCGCGATGAGAAGGACCGGCGCGCGCTGCCCGCCAAGGCCGCACCGCAGGCCGTGGCGCTCGAGACGGCGACGCCGGGCGACTGGACCTTGGAGGTTCAGGACCGCGAAGGCCGAGTCCTCAACCGCCTCGACTGGACGGTGGTCGGCGACGCCAACCTGACGCGCTCGCTCGAACGCAACGCCGAGCTGCAGGTCACCCTCTCGAAGCCGACGTACGCGCCCGGCGAGGCCATCGAGGTCTCGATCCGCGCGCCCTACGCCGGCGCCGGCCTGATCACCATCGAGCGCGACCAGGTCTACGCGCAGCAGTGGTTCAAGGCGGACACGACCAGCAGCGTGCAGCGCATCGTGCTGCCCGAGGGCCTCGAGGGGAACGCCTACGTCAGCGTGTCGCTGCTCCGCGACCCGGCGAGCGACGAGGTGCACACCAGCCCGCTGTCCTGGGGCGTGGTGCCGTTCGCGATCGACCGCGGGGCGCGCCAGCTGCCGCTGGCGATGACCGCGCCGGCGAAGGCGCGGCCGGGCCAGCCGCTGTCGATCGACCTCGACGCCGGCGGCCCCGCGCGCGTCGCCGTGTTCGCGGTCGACGAGGGCATCCTGCAGGTGGCGGGCTATCGCGTGCCCGATCCGCTCGATCGCTTCTTCGCCAAGCGCATGCACCAGGTCGAGAGCGCCCAGATCCTCGACCTGCTGCTGCCGGAGTTCAGCCGTCTCGCCGGCGGTGCCGCGCCCGGCGGTGACGGCGAAGGCGAGGGCGCGCGCCACCTCAATCCGTTCAAGCGCAAGGGCGAGGCGCCGGCCGTGTGGTGGTCCGGTGTCGTCGACGTGGACGGGCCGCGGCGCTTCACCTTCACGCCGCCCGACCACTTCAACGGCGAACTGCGCCTCGTCGCGGTGGCGGTGACGCCGGCGCGCATGGCCCTCCGAGAAGGCACCGTCACCGTGCGGGGCGACTTCGTCCTGACGCCGACGCTGCCGACGCACGTCGCGCCCGGCGACACGTTCGACGTGCCGGTGGGCGTCGCCAACACGATCGAGGGGGCGAAGGCCCCGGCGACCGTCCAGCTCACCGTGCAGCCAGGCCCAGGGCTCGCCCTCGAAGGCCCGGCACCAAAGCCCCTGACCCTCGCGCCGGGCGCTGAAGGCGTGGTCACCGTGCGGCTCAAGGCCGGGCAGGCGCTGGGGCCGCAGGCCCTCTTGCTGCGTGCGAGCAGCGGTCCGCATGCGGCGCAGCGCCGGGTCGAGACCTCCGTCCGCCCGGTCGTGCCCTCGACGACGACCGTGTCGGTGCGGGCCGTGCAGCGCGCGACGGCGATCACTTCGCTGCGCGCCCTGCATGCCGAACGCGCGCAACGCCGTCTCGCCGCGTCGTCGACGCCGCTGGTCGCGCTGGTCGGCCTGCAGGCTTGGCTGGGGGACTATCGCTACACCTGCACCGAGCAGCTGGCGAGCAAGGCCCTGCCGGCCTTGGTGCTGCGCTCGCATCCCGCCTTCGGGCGCGCGGCGGGCGACGGCGACCTCTCGGGACTCTTTGGCGCGCTGCGCTCGCGGCAGAACGGCGATGGCGGTTTCGGTACATGGACGGCGAGCGCCCACGTCGATCCGTTCGTCAGCGCGTACGCCGTGCTCGTGCTGGTCGAAGCGCGCGAGCGCGGCGAGCGCGTGCCGGGCGACCTGCTCGATCGCGCCAACGCGTGGCTGGCCGAAGCGGCGGTGGACCGCCGCCGCAACGACCTGCCGGGCCTGCGCGCCCGCGCCCTCGCGGTGTACCTGCAGGTGCGGCAGGGCGAGGCGGCGGGCAACGCGCTGTCGGCGCTGGTCGAGCAGCTCGAGCGCGACCAGCCCAAGGCGTGGCGCGACGACCTTGCGGGCCTGCTGGTCGCCGCGAGCTACCAGGGCCTGCAGCAGCCGGCCGCGGCCACGCCGCTGGCCCGCCGTGCCCGCGAGCTGACGGCCGCCGCCCCCGCGGCGAAGGGCCCGGAGGAGGATTTCTACGATCGGGCCGGTGCGCAGGCCTGGCGCCTCTACCTGCTCGGCAAGCATTTCCCGTCGCAGGCGCGCGAGCTGCCGGCCGCGGCGGTGGACGGCCTGTTGACGCCGCTGCAGGAGAGCGGGCTTAACAGCCTCAACGCCGCGCTCGCGGTCCTCGCGCTGGATGCCGTTGGCGGCACCCCCGCGGCCCCGGTCCGCTTCGAGCAGGAGTGGCCGGGCGGCAAGGCGCCGTTCGGCACCGTGGCCGACGGCGTGCTGGCCGGCGAGTACCGGGGCGACGCCACCCGGCTGATGGTCACGCCGGACGCCGGCCAGCGCCTCTGGGTCGCGCAGACCGAGCGCGGGTTCGACCGCACGCCGCCACCGGCCGTGCAGGACCGAGGCCTCGAGGTCCAGCGCGACTACCTCGACGCCGAAGGTCGCCCGACGACCACGGTGGCGCAGGGCGATGAGCTCACGGTCCGCCTCCGCGTCCGCGGCGCGGGCTGGGACCACGTCGCCGTGCTCGACCTGCTCCCGGGTGGCTTCGAGGTCGTCCTCTCGCCGCCAGCCGCCGCCGAGGCCGCGGCGCCGCAGGACCGCGACGGCGATGGGGAGCCCGATGCGCCGTCGGAGGAGGCATCCGAGCCGGCCGCGCCGGTTCTGGCCGTCGCGGGCTCGACCTTCGTGCCCGATCACGCCGAGGTCCGCGAAGACCGCGTCGTGCTGTACGGCGCGATGACGCCTGACGTGCGCGAGTTCCGCTACCGGATCCGCGCCACGGCCACCGGCAGCTTCCGGGTGCCGCCGGCCTTCGCGGAGCACCTGTACCGCGCCCGCGTCCTCACCCGGGGTGACGCGGCCGGCACGCTGACGGTGACGGCCCCGGCCCGATGAGGTCGGGGCGGGCCCGACGGGCGGCGGCGCGGGTTGCCGTCGCGCTGCTGGGCCTCGGCCTCGCGCTGCTGGCGTGGCGGGAGTGGCCCCGGCCGCCGCTGTCGGCGGGCGTGCCGACCAGCACGGCCGTCCTCGACCGCGACGGCCGGCTGCTGCGCCTCACGCTGGCGGCCGACGAACGCTACCGGCAGTGGCTGCCGCTCGAGGCGATCTCGCCCGCGCTCGTCGAGGCCGTTCTGCTCCACGAGGACCGGCATTTCCGCCGTCACCCGGGCGTCAACCCGGTGGCCTTGGTGCGTGCCGCCACCAGCACGTACGGCGGCGGGCCGCGCATCGGCGGCTCGACGATCACCATGCAGCTCGCGCGCCTGCGCTGGCGGCTGGAGACGCGCCACGTGCCCGGCAAGATCGTGCAGATCGCCCGCGCGCTGCAGCTCGAGGCCAGCTACTCGAAGGACGAGATCCTCGAGGCCTACCTCAACCTCGCGCCCTATGGCGGCAACATCGAGGGCGTCGGCGCCGCCTCGCGCATCTACTTCGACCGGCCCGCCGCCGCGCTCACCCTGCCCGAGGCGCTCGCCCTCGCGGTGATGCCGCAGGCGCCGACCGCGCGCGGGCGCTTCGTCGTCGACGCCCGGGGCGTCACGACGCTCGGGCCGGGGCTCGCGGCGGCCCGGCAGCGTCTCTACCGGCGATGGGTGGCGGAGCACGGCGAGGATGACGACCTCGCCGCGCGGATGGCCCTGCCGCTGCGGCTGCGTCCGCCCTCGCGCCTGCCCTTCGCCGCCCCGCACTTCGTCGATCGCGTGCTGGCCGCGCAGGCCCTGCAGGGGCAGCGTCCGCCGGAGCTGGCCACCCCGCTGGATGCCCGGCTGCAGCGGCTGGTCGAGGCGCAGGTGGCCGCGCACGTCCGCCGCGAGGCGGTGCGCGGCATCGACAATGCCGCGGTGCTGGTCGTCGACAGCCGGGACATGGGCGTGGCCGCGCTCGTCGGCTCGGCCGACTGGCGCAACGCCGCCATCGACGGCCAGGTCAACGGCACGGCGGCCCAGCGTTCGCCCGGTTCAACGTTGAAGCCCTTCCTGTACGCCCTTGCCATCGACCAGGGGCAGCTGCACCCGGCCACCGTGTTGCGCGACGTGCCCACGGCCTACGGGGCCTACACGCCGGAGAACTTCGACGGCCGGTTCACCGGTCCGGTCACGGCGACCGATGCCTTGAACCGCAGCCGCAACATCCCCGCGGTCACCGTTGCGTCTCGGCTCGGCACGCCCGACCTGTACGACCTGCTCGAGCGCAGCGGCGTGCGCAACCTGCGCAGCGAGGCGCACTACGGGCTGGCGCTGGTGCTCGGCGGCGGCGAACTCAGTGCGGAGGAGCTGGCACGGCTCTACGCCGTGCTCGCCGGTGATGGCCGGTTCCGGCCGCTACGCTTCCGCGCCGCGGACCCGCGCGTCGACGGGCCGCCGCTGCTCAGTCCCGACGCGGCGTTCATGACGCTCGACATGCTGCGGCAGCACCCGCGGCCCGGCGGCGCCACCGCCAGCGACCTCGGGCGCTGGCCGGTCGCGTGGAAGACCGGCACCAGCTGGGGCTTCCGCGATGCGTGGACGGCGGGCGTCGTCGGCCCCTACGTGATCGTCGTCTGGGTCGGGCATTTCGACGGCCGGTCGAACCCGGCGCTGGTCGGCGTCGAGGCCGCCGCGCCGCTGTTCTTCGCCATCGCCGACGCGATGCGCGCGCGCGGGTTCGAGGTCGCGCCGCAGCGCAGCATGGCCACGCGTCTCCGGCGCGTCGCGGTCTGCCTTGCGAGCGGCGACCTGCCCAACGCCTGGTGCCCGCAGCGCGGCGAGACCTGGTTCATCCCCGGCGTCTCGCCGATCCGGGTCAGCGCGATCCATCGCCCCGTGCAGATCGACGCGGCCACGGGGCGCGTCGCCTGCGGGCCCTTCGATCCGGCGACGATGCGCCGCGAGGTCCATGAGTTCTGGCCCAGTGACCTCGCGCGGGTGTTCGCGCAGGCCGGCCTGCCGCGCCGCCGTCCGCCGCCCGGTGCCGACTGCCGCGGCGCCGCGGCGTGGATGGGCAGCCCGCCGCAGATCACCCAGCCCTACCGGGCCACGCGCTACCGCTGGCGCTTCGACGGGCGCGAACGGCCCGGCATCGCGCTGGCCGCCACCACCGACGCCGACGCCCGCAGCGTCTACTGGTTTGCCGACGGCGCGTTCATCGGCACCTCGCAGGCCGGCCGGGCGATCGCCTGGGTGCCGCCGCGGGCGGGACGGTTCGCGCTCCGCGCCGTCGACGAGCACGGCCGCGCCGACGAGCGCGAGGTGGTGGTGGAGGCGGAGTAGGGCGCTCAGCGCCCTTCGGCCTCGAAGGCCCGCACATCCGCCAGGGCCAGCTCGGCGCGACGCACGCTCTGGCCGGCGGGGTCGGCCCGCATCGCCGCCGCGAGCCGCGGTTGGCGATACACCCAGCGCAGGCCGGCACCGATCAGCGCGGTGAAGACGATGCCGGAAGCGATCCATGCGCCGACGAGTCCCGGTCGTTGGGTCCAGAGGTCGACACCGCCGGCGGCGAAGCCCATCAGCAGCAGCGGCACCCAGATCACGCCGCCGGCGAGGCCCAGCACCCAGCCGGCCGTTTCGCGCCAGCGCCTTAGCGCGGCGAGGGCGCCCTGCATGTCGAGCACCGCACCGGTCATCCGCACGCGGCGGATCAGCGAGAGCTCGTGGCCGGCGGAGGCGATCAGCGCGACGGCATAGGCCTGCACCAACACGCCGTAGACGATGAACTGCGCGCCGGCGTCCATGCGCTTCGCCCAGAAGGCGACGGCGATCGTGGCGAGCACGACGCCGGCGATCGCCTGCAGGCCGAGGCCGATGGCCAGCGGGCGCAGCGCCCGGCGGCTGGCGAGTTGTCCGGCTTTGGCGCGGGCTTCCGCATCGCGGGCGCGCTCGAGGTCGTTCGCTTGCGCCTGCAGCGTTTCGATGCGGGCCAGCCGCTCGTCGAGCGCCTTCCACGTGGTCTTGAGGGTGTCGAGGTCCATGGCGGTCTCCATGATCAGGGGGCCAGTTCAGTGCGCAGTCGCGCTTTCAGTCGGTTGAGGCG